>DASXPW010000079.1:0-11288 GCA_036493385.1 Pyrinomonadaceae bacterium | reverse complement strand
TCAAGCTCGCCGATCGTCTGCACAACATGCGGACGATGCAGTACCTCAAGCCCGACAAGCGAGCCCGCATTTCGCAGGAAACACTGGACATCTACGCTCCCATCGCGCACCGGCTCGGCATGGGTAAGATGCGCAGCGAGCTTGAGGACCTTGCCTTTCAGAACCTTTACCCCGAAGAATACAAACGTCTCGCGAAGGAAGTCGATGCCCGCCGCCCCGAACTCGAAGCCGCACTCGAAAAGATCAGATTTACCATTGAGACAAAGCTTGAGGAAAATGCGGTTCCTTTTGTTGCGATCCAGAGTCGCGTCAAACGTCTCTATTCGCTGTGGAAGAAGCTCCGCAAGCAAAAGATAATGATAGAGCAGGTTTACGACCTCATCGCCGCGCGCATCATTACGACCGACGATAAAAAGAACTGCTATCTTGCGCTTAGCGTCATTCACGATATATGGACGCCGGTGCCCGAGCGATTTAAGGACTGGATCGCCATTCCGCGAGATAACCTTTATCGCTCACTGCACACGTCGGTCATCGGCGACGGCGGGATTCCGTTCGAGGTGCAGATCCGCACACGGGAGATGCATCGTGTCGCCGAGGAGGGCGTCGCGGCCCACTGGAAATATAAAGAGAGCGCGCTTGGCTCGCACGAAGATGACGAGAGTCTTGACGAACTGCGAAAAACCGTCGAGCGTCTCTTGCTGCCGCTTGTCGAAACGACCGAGGAGAATCAGGATTCCGAAGATTTTATTGAGTCGCTCAAGCTCGATCTGTTTCCCAAGGACGTGTACGCGTTTACGCCGATGGGAAAGGTGATCCAACTCCCTCGCGGCTCGACTCCGATCGATTTTGCCTACGCCATCCACTCACAGGTCGGTGACAATTGCACCGGCGCCAAGATCAACGGCCGCATCGTGCCCATCAAGACCGAGCTGCAAAATGGCGACGTCGTAGAGATACTTACAACCGCAAATTCAAAGCCGTCACGCGACTGGCTGAATTATGTCGTCACATCGAAAGCCAAGAGCCGCATCCGGCACTATATCGCAGAGCAGCAGCGTGCTGATTCGATCGATATCGGCCGCCGTCTGCTTGAAAAAGAAGCGCAGAAATTTCACCTCTCGCCAAAGAAGTTCCTCAATAACGATGCCGAGATGAAGCGCATCGCCAATGAGTACGGTCTCGGCCGCCCGGAAGACCTGCTCGCATCGGTCGGCTATGGCAAGACGCTGCCGCGCAATGTGCTGGCAAAGTTTCTCGGCAGCGAAAAATTCGACGAGCTCGACCCGGAAAAGAAGCAGGAGTCGCGTCTTGCGACCGGAATGAAGACGGTCCGCAAGCTTATCGGTCTCGGCGAGGACGCGATCATCGTCAAGGGCGTCGACAATCTGCTCACCACACGCGCCCGCTGCTGCAATCCGCTGCGCGGCGAAGACATAATCGGCTACATCTCTCTTGGCAAGGGCATCGTTGTTCACAACAAACGATGCAAGAATGTGACTCAGTTGATGATCAATCGCGATCGTATCGTCGAGGTCGAGTGGGCCAAGAGCGACCAGAAAGAGATCCAGTCGGTTCGACTGCTCGCCATGACCGAAAATCGCACCGGCATGCTGGCAGGAATTACGAACGCCATCGCCGAGATCAAGACCGGCATTCGTGACGCGTCGGCCAACGTCTCACGCGATGATAAAGGCTTTATCGAGGTCACGGTCGAGGTCTTTGACAAGAAGCATCTCGATAAGGTCATCACGTCGATCGCCCATGTCCCCGGCGTCATTTCCGTCGAGAGGGTCAACACCTGAATCGAGCCGGACTCGCCTTCAAACTTTCTTTTCGCCGCTTATTTTGCTACAATTCGCCTTTTGCTTGGATAGGCATTTTTATCACAGAGGATTATGGGTGAAGTCGTTTCGACTGATGCGGCACCGGGCGCGATCGGTCCTTATTCGCAGGCGATCAAGGTGAACGGAATGGTCTTTTGTTCCGGCCAGATCCCGACCGACCCGGCGACCGGCCAGTTTGCGGCGGAGGACGTTTCGGGGCAGACCGAACAGGTTCTTAAGAACCTTTCGGCCGTTCTTGAGGCGTCGGGCAGCAGTCTTGAACATGTCGTCAAGACTACTGTTTTCTTAGCCGATATGAACGATTTCGCGGCGATGAACGAAGTCTACGGAAAGTTCTTTAGCACGAATAAACCGGCGCGGGCAACGGTTCAGGCGGCCCGTTTGCCGCGGGACGCGCGGGTCGAGATCGAATGTATAGCAACGGTTTAGAGTGTGCGATCTGTCGCGTCAAAACGAGTTACATCTCGCACTCTGAACAAAATAAAAGCCAGATGCCCTAGCGGCATCTGGCAACCAAAAGATTTAGCTAAATATCAAAGAATGTTACGCAGCCTTAACGACCTTGCCCGATTTGATGCACTTCGTGCAGACCTTCATTCGGCCGTTGCCGCCGGCCGGAAGCTTTACGCGGACGGACTGCAAGTTCGGGTTAAACCGTCGGCGGGTCTTGTTATTTGCGTGTGAGACGTTGTTACCAAATTGCGGACCTTTTCCGCAGAGATCGCAGCGTTGAGCCATAGTTATTATTGCCTCCCTGTCTATTTTAGGGACTCGAGTTAAAGAAAACTCAGAAACAAATTTTATAGCAAATCGTACCGTAGAAAGTCAAGTAATGCCATATTTCGCAAAGTTAAAAGGAGCAGGTGCAATTGTGCAATTTCTTAATTTCAGACTGGTCGCGCTTCTGGCGTTCGTAGTCTCATCACTATTTGTCGTCTCGTGCGGCGGCGCAGGTGGAAACGGTCCCGAGGAACCAAACGGGACTGCAGCCACCGTTAATGGCCAGGCCATCAAGATGGAGGACGTCGAGCGGGCCGTCAAGCAGCAGGCCCAGGGGCAGGAGGTGAACCTCTCGCCACTCGAGCTTGCCAGCGCGCGGCTTCAGGTGCTTCAGACGCTTATCCAGCAGGAAGTAATGTTCCAGAAGGCACAAAAGGAAGGCACCGTTCCGACCGACGAGGAGATCACCGCCGAGATCAATAAGCAAAAGACACAGAGCGGCAAATCGGCCGACGCGATCGATAAGGAGATGAAGGATGCCGGCATGACCGACGCCGCGCTTCGCGATCAGGTCAAGAAGCAGCTCGCTATCCAAAAGCTTGTCGACAAGCTCACCGGAAAGATCGAGCCGCCCAAGGACGCCGAGATCGATGCCTTTTACAATGGCAACAAAGACGCTTTTGTTAAAAAGCGCGGGGTCAAATTGGCGGCCATTGTCATCGATCCGGCAAACAGCGGAGAGGGGGACACTACGGTCGATGACCAGTCATCCGTTTTGCGGGCGAATGACATCATCAAGCGACTTCAGGCGGGCACAGACTTTTCGACGCTTGCCCAACAGTATAGCGAGGACCAGAGCAAACTTCAGAACGGCGAGCTTGGATACATCGCCGAAGACGACATGAAACAGAGTTTTCCCGAGCAGTTGACGGCGACACTCATGAATCCGCAGACAGATATCGGCAAGATCTTTACAACTCGGATGCAGGGCAAGCTTTACATCCTGAAGCTTCAAGAGCGGATCGATCGCGATGAGGCCCTTACGCTCGATAGCCCTGGCGTTCGTCAGCAGGTGACCGATCAATTGGTCAACAGCCGCAAACAATTACTCTCAGCCTCGTATCAGGCCATTGCGATGAACGAGGCTCGGGTCGAAAATTATCTCGCCAAAAAGGTTGTCGACAATCCTAATGAGCTGAGTGGGGCGCGTCCGGCACCGGTGGGAACGGCGGCAAGTACGAACCCGACAGGCAGCGTGACAACGCCGACGCCTGCGGCCGAAAATACGAATGCGAACGCGGTTGTGAAGCCAGTCACAAACACCAACACCGTGGCTAAACCTGTGATAACACCGGCCGCAAAACCGGCGGCGACAACCCCGGCCAAGCCGGTGGGCAACGCAAATCGCTAAGGTTTTAAAACTGGTGACTCGTAACTGATAACTGGTTACTGTCCTACAACAAGCAGTTTGCTTTCTTTCTTAATTCATCCGGTCGCTGAACTTACGATCCGTTAAGTTCGACGACCGGAAACTTTTTATGCTCTTTCGCGTTTCCGATGTCCTAAAATCCTTCGGGGGGTACGAGATCCTTCGTGGAATTTCCTTTCAGGTAAATCCCGGCGAGAAGATCGGCCTTGTCGGACGCAACGGCTCGGGCAAAACGACCCTTTTTCGCATCATCACCCGCGCAGAGGCGCCGGACAGCGGCGAGGTTCACGCGATCAACGGTCTAAGGTTTGGCCTGCTCGAGCAGCACGTTGACTTCTCGGCGGGGGAGACCGTTCACACCGCAGCGTTGTCGGCATTCAAGGCGGTTCACGATTTAGAGGCCGAGATGCGCCGTCTCGAAAAACAGATGGAGACTGATCATAGCGAAACAGTGCTTTCGCGTTACGCCGATCTCCAGCTCGAATTCGAACGCGCCGAGGGCTACACCTATGCCGCGCGGGCCGAGGCTGTTTTAATGGGTCTCGGTTTCACGCCGGAAAATTGGAATGCGGCGACAGACAAACTTTCCGGCGGCCAGCGAAACCGGCTCGGGCTCGCCCGGCTACTCCTGTCCGCGCCGGACATCCTTTTGCTTGACGAGCCGACCAATCATCTCGATGTCCACGCCGTCGAATGGCTCGAAAACTTTCTGGTCAATTTCGACGGAGCTTATATCGTCATCAGCCATGACCGATATTTTCTCGATCGGACGTCCAAGCGGATCATCGAGATCGAGAACGGCCGCGCGGTCAGCTATAAAGGGAATTACTCGAAATTCGTCACCGAGCGCGAGCTTCGGCGCGAACAGCAGCAGCGCGAGTTCGAAAATCAGCAGTCGCTGATCGCCAAGACCGAAGAATTTATCCGCCGAAATCTCGAAGGCCAGAAGACCAAACAGGCCAAATCGCGTCGCAATATGCTTGAGCGGCTCGACCGCGTCGAATCGGTGACGGCCGAGAAAAGCGGCGGCAACTTTGGCCTCAAAAAGGTCGAGCGGACCGGCAACAATGTTTTGACGACCGAGGACCTGGCGATCGGCTATCGCGACCGGCAACTAGCGTTGGGAATAAATATCTCGCTTCATCGCGGCGAGGTGCTCGGCATCATTGGCGCGAATGGTACGGGCAAAACGACTTTCCTCAAAACCGTATTGGGCGAGATCCGCGAGCTCGGCGGCCATCTGATCTGGGGAACAAAAACTGATATCGGCTACTATGCGCAAAATTTAGAAGAGCTTCATCCTCGAAATGAAGTGATCCAGGAATTACGGATCGTCGCGCCGCTTGCCGATGGCGGCGAGCTTCGCGGCTTTCTGGCGCGTTTTCTATTCTTTGGCGACGACGTGTTCAAAAAAGTAGCTGACCTTTCCGGCGGCGAAAAGGGAAGGCTCGCACTCGCAAAGCTGATCTATTCGCGAAAGAATGTTCTCATCCTTGACGAGCCGACCAATCATCTCGATATCCCGGCCCGCGAGGCTCTCGAGGCAGCGCTCGACGAATATGACGGCACGATCGTTACCGTCAGCCACGACCGCTTCTTTCTCGACAAGCTCGCCACGCAGATCCTGGCCTTCGAGGACGATGGCGTGTTTACAAATAACGGCAGCTACACCGAGTACCACGATTGGATGCAAAGCCGCCAAACGCGACCAACTATCACGTCGGAGCCACCAGTACCGCCAGCCGGTGCGGTAATGTCGGTACCGGGGGCGGTAGCGACCGGGGCAGTTTCTGCTGAAGCTCCGCCAAGCGTTAAACCTCGACCAGGGAGCCAAGGTAACTCCTTGTCCAAAAACCAGCGCTTGCGCCTCGAGACTCGCGCCAAAGAGATCGAGTCGCAAATTCCGCGTCTCGAAGACGAGGCCGCCCAGCTCACCTTTGAGATGTCTCTGCCGACGGTCGCTGCGGACTTTCCACGTCTAAACGCTCTAACGCAGCGTCACCGCGATCTGCAGACCGAGATCCAAAGGCTCTATGCCGAGTGGGAAGAGCTAGAGCGAACACTCGCCTGATAATACGAACGACTGTAGAAAACCTTTTTCCTCCCCCGCTCGCAGTCTATCTTTGATAATCCAAATGCTTGACACATATGATATAATGATTGCACGTGGCGGAACGTGTGTTCTTTTCTCCGTTTGCTCTTTGACAACCAAAGTGGGTACAGAGCCTCTGCTCTCGCTGGCTTCGGCGGCTCATTTCGTCCTCTGCGTGAAACCGATCTTTGGTCGGAAGATAGGAGTCTCCTGTCTCTCGTCGTCAGTCTCTCGTCTCCGGAATTGTGGCACAATCGTGTTTGAGACAACGTCGTTTGTACGTCAATCCGACGCTGTTTGTACGTCATTTGTGCCACAAACCGCGTCGATCTGGCCACGAATGACAGCAAAAATAAAATTTTTGCAAAAAACGTGGGACAAGCCTCGAAGGGAGATCTAACTCACATAGTTTCAACAGTTTCCACACCTCAGACCGAAGTGGGACAAGCCTGAGACAAGGGTGAGACAAAGTTGGGACAATTTCGAGTTAGAAACGCTTTTCGTTCGGTCGCTGCTCTTTTATTTTCTCGGTGCTCTCCGTGTCTTCGCTTAGTGTCCTCCGTGTGAAACCGGTTCTTGTCACACAGAGCGCATAAAGCAGCCACGGAGATAACAGAGAAAGACATTGACCTCTGGCCCGATCTCCTTAAATATGCAACAAAGCGGCGCAGAAGGCGACAGGTCTAATGAAACGGGCGTGTTACAGCAGTCATGTAAAGGGCGCAATCGTCAGAAAGTCGGGGCTGTTTCCGTCGCCGGTATATGGTGACGAGCGCGCCGATTAAGGGTATTCGCGTATCCTCGGAAATTACCGTTTCCTGGGCGCGGCCGATCTGGCGCTGATCGGCGGAGTCTTTTTCCTTGAACGGATCGCGGCAATACTTCCACGCGGATCAGCCTTGACCGTCAGCTTCTGGGTGAGGCTCTGTCCGCCCGCGGTCAGCTTGATCGTGTATTCGCCAGGCGCGGCCGAGGCTCCTCGTCGGCCAAAGCCGCCCCCGCCGCCGCCAGCCGGCGCGTTTGCCGGCGGATTGCCGCGAAGGTCCCAAACCCAACGATGCATTCCGCGCTTCGTCGAAAGGACCGACGGGGTCCTGATCCAAAACGCAGGGATATCGAGCGTGTTCGGGTCGACCGTTGTGACTTTATCGTCGCTAGAATACCTACGGACCGTTTCGCCGGCCGCATTCACGATCTCGAGTGTTACAGGCCCGCTTGCGTCCGAACCGAGATAGTAGTCGATGATCGCGCCCTGAGGTTCATTTTCCGTCAATGGCTCATCGCGGGGCTGCGGTGTTCCATTCTCGCTCTCGGGCGGCAGGTTGTACGCCGTCTCGGGCGAGTAGAGAAATGCATTCGAGCCAAGCGTCTGAGCATTGACCTGACGCAGCGGCGTTATGTCGTCGAGGACCCAAAACCCGCGCCCGTGCGTAGCCACAACGAGGTCGGTGTCGTGGATCGCAAGGTCGCGATTTGAGGTCCGCGGCAGGTTTAACTGCAGAGACTGCCAATGGTCGCCGTCGTTAAATGAGACGTAAACGCCAAGTTCCGTGCCCGCGAAGAGCAAGCCGCGGCGGACAGGGTCTTCCTTGACGGTTTGCATATAAACGCCGGCGGGCAACCCATTGGTGATCTTTTGCCAGGTCTTACCGCCGTCGCGAGTGCGGTAAATGTACGGCCCGTTGTCTGTAAGCCGGTGACGGTCGATGGCGGCGAACGCTTCGTTCGCATCGAAGTGTGATGCGTCGATCATCGCGACCTTACTCCAGGGCGTCAACTCGGGCGGCGTGACATTCGCCCAAGTCTTGCCGTCGTCCTTTGTCAGATGGATCAGTCCGTCATCGGTCCCGATCCAGATCGTCGGCGCATCGAGGGGCGACGGGGCGATCGTGTAGATCACGCCGCGGCGCCTGTCTTTAGGGGAATCGGCGATCGTGGCCGCATCAAGATTTGACGGATCGCCCGGGTCTTCCCGCGTCATATCTTGCGAGATCTGTGCCCACGTCTTGCCGCTGTCGATGGTCTTGTAAAGAAACTGATTTGAATAGTACAGCGCGTGCTTGTCCGCCATCGAAAAGACAAGCGGGAGTGTCCATGTATGCCGTGCCGGCTCTTTCATACCGCGTTCCGGCGAGACATTGATCGTTTCGCCCGTTTCGACGTTACATTTCGTCACCGTCCCGCCAAACAAAATATTTGGATGGAGCGGGTCAGGCGCCGTGTAGCCCGATTCGCCTCCGGCACACGCCGGTTCCCAATCGCGGTTCGAGATCTCAGCATGATTGCTGCGGGTGACGACCGATGCAGAACCGCTATCCTGCTGTGCTCCCGTTGCCCAGTAAGGGAAGCGATAGTCGGTCGCGACGTGATACATTTCGGCGGTCGGCTGGTTGTACCACGAGCTCCAGGTTTTGGCACCGTCTTCGGTGACCACAGCCCCCTGGTCGCTGCCGAGTATCATGCGTTTCGGATCGTCCGGATAGATCCAAAGCTGGTGGTAATCGTCGCCACCGGGAGCGCCTTTTATCGCAGTAAATGTCTTACCGCCGTCGGTCGATTTATAAGTCGATGTATTGCCGACGTAAACGACATCCGGATTTTTGGGATCGACGACCGTCTTACAAAAGTACCAACCGCGGCCCCAGATGCGCTTATCCGCGGACATCAGTTTCCATGTGGCGCCTGCGTCGTCCGAGCGGAACATCCCGCCGGCTTTAGCGTCGACGATCGCATAAAGGCGTTTCGGATCGGTCGGCGAAATGGTAATACCGATCCGGCCTTGTCCCTCGACGGGAATGCCGACATCAGATTGTTTCCACGTCAGCCCACCGTCGGTCGACTTAAAGATGCCGCCGCCGGGGCCATACGACGGAGGATAGATACTCCACGGCGGACGCCGGGTATTCCAGAGCACGCCGTAGACGATCCTGGAGTTCGTCGGATCGACCCGCACGTCGATCGCGCCGACATTCTCATTTTTGTAAAGCACCTTCTGCCACGTTTTGCCCCCGTCGGCCGAGCGAAAAATACCGCGGTCTGGATTCGGGCCGTAAACATGTCCGAGGGCAGCGACAAAAACGATGTTCGGATTTCTGGGATCGACATCGATGCGCCCGATCTGTCGCGTATTCTCGAGACCGATATGCGTCCAGGTTTTACCGGCATCTGTCGACCTATACATGCCGTCGCCAAAACTGTTTTGCGACCGCATATCCGCTTCGCCCGTTCCGACGTAGACCGTGTTTGGGCTCGACGGAGCGACCGCTATGGCGCCTATAGACGCAGTACTTTGCTCGTCAAAAACCGGCCTCCACGTTCGTCCGGAGTTTTCCGATTTCCAGACGCCGCCGCCGACCGAGCCGAAATAAAAAACATTCGGTTGGCCCGGCACACCCGTTACGCCGTTTACTCGCCCAGCACGAAAAGGTCCGATCATCCTCCACTGCATACCGGAAAACGCAGCAGGATCAACCTGTTGCGCGTGCGAAGAATACAGAGAGATAAGCAAAAGGACCAAAATAATTAATGATCTTTTCATTTTTATTTAGCTCTGGATACTCAGTTTTTCGAGGTATTACGGAGCGATTATACAGTATCGGAGCCGCAACTTCGATTCAGCCTGAAATGCGCCGGGCCCACTGGCATTGCGCCACAGGTAAATTGAAAGAGAAAAGGAAAGAATGTCTTATAACCACAGCAACATCATTTGCGCACGAACTCGACAGGTCGTTCGTCGCTAAATCAAGTAGTTTTCTATAAATATGTTGAAAAAAAGGAGATGAAATATGGGAGATTGGGACTTTCTTGACAGTTTTGAATCTGGTAGCAGACCGACCCAACGTGCATGGCAGCATTTTTTTCAAGCCGAAGATCTAGCCGGTGCTGCCGCTCGCAAGGATCCGGAAAAGGATGGCTCCGTAAAAAACATACTCTATTATATGGCCCTTTCGTTGGCGAATATTGCGATCGGACTTAAGAACTTGTCGGTTGGTTTACGGGCAACATATATACTTCTCGAACAGGTAAATAAAAAGCTCGGCAAGTAAAGATCGACTGGTTGTGGTCAGTGAATAATAATGAGTGATCGTGTCGCTTAAGAAGATACTTGATTTGCTTGATAAGCAGTCGAATGACTTGACAAAGTCTTGCGTTTTGATTTTGGTGAAGAACTACGTCAATGTCCCAGGTCGAAGTTACATGCTTTTGCACTACGCTGAGCAGACTAGCCGATCAGGACTCGAGCCGATAATTTGGCGCTTCTTTGGTTATGATCACATCGTGAACGTGTGATTCGCGAAGGCCGGCTGACGTGATACGCACAAATCGAGCGTTCTCCTGCAGATCCTTGATCGAGCGACAGCCGGTATAGCCCATGCCCGACCGCAGACCACCGACGAGCTGCGTGACCATTTCGGCGATGGTGCCCTTGTAGGCCACTCGCCCTTCGATGCCCTCGGGCACGTATTTAGAGTCGGCAACGGTGCCTTCCTGGGCGTAGCGGTCGCTCGATCCTTGCCGCATCGCGCCGATCGAGCCCATTCCGCGGTAGGTTTTAAAATTGCGACCTTGGAAGAGAATTACCTCGCCGGGAGCTTCTTCCGTTCCTGCAAATAGGGAACCGATCATAACGGAATCCGCGCCCGCTGCGATCGCCTTCGCGACATCGCCTGAAAATTTGACCCCGCCGTCGGCGATAACCGGCACGCCGGTACCGCGAGCCGCTTCGACACACTCGCCGATCGCCATTACTTGTGGCACGCCGGCTCCGGTGACGACACGCGTTGTGCAGATCGAGCCCGGCCCGATGCCGACCTTGATCGCATCGACACCATTGTCGATGAGAACACGAGCGCCTTCCGATGTGCCGATATTTCCGGCTATCAGCTCGACATTGGGAAAATCTTCCTTGATGCTTCGGATCGCGTTGATGACGCGCGAGCTGTGACCGTGAGCTGTGTCAATGACGATGGCGTCTACACGCGCAGCGACAAGCGCCGCCGCTCGTTCCCGAAAATCGCCTGTTGCCCCGATCGCCGCCGCACATCGAAGCCGGCCGAGATCGTCCTTGGCCGCGTTCGGAAAGGTGATCGCTTTCTGTATGTCCTTGACGGTAATAAGGCCTTTGAGACGCCCTTCGTCATCGACAACAAGCAGCTTTTCGATGCGGTGTTTCTGAAGCTTTCCTTTGGCCTCGTCGAGC
>DASXPW010000078.1:0-6939 GCA_036493385.1 Pyrinomonadaceae bacterium | reverse complement strand
TCGAAGACTTTCCAGAGGACGATCGGTTAGCGTCATCAAGTACTCGTGATGGGCGCCGGAATTGAGCAAGTAAATGTCGACGGGATAGGCGACGGCACGACTGGTGTCAGACGTGTACGCCGTGACAGAGTAGGGGGCGGGATTTCGGCCGGGTATGCGGTCATACGAGGGACCGTTTTGGTCATACCCGGGGTGAATTTGAGGAACCCGGCTGAATGCTCCCGGAGGCTTGTCCTTTCATTCTCCTGGTCCCACTTTAATGGATACGAGCGTGATGTCATTACCCGGCAAGCATCTAAAATCTGTCACAAATGCGGCGAGGACGGTGTTTAACCTTCAGACAGGGCCAAAACCCACTTTTTGCGACCAAACAAGGAGATCTGATCTATGAGCTGGCTTTATTCACTGGTGTTTGCCGGATTGCTGTTTGCCTCGGGATCTGATGGCGTCTCGGTTAACAAACCGACGCTCGTACCCGTCAATTATGATGCGCAGGCCGCCAAACAGGGCGAAACCGAGCGCATCGAGAAAACGTTCCCTCTGAATCCTAACGGGCGCGTGAGTCTATCGAATGTAAACGGCTCGATAACCGTTACCGCCTGGGACCAAAACGAAGTAAAAATGGTTGCCATTAAGACCGCCGACAGCAAAGAGCGTCTCGCCGAAGTCGATATCAAGATCGACGCGCGGCCTGAGTATCTCAATATCGAGACCGACTACGGCGATTGGAAGAGCCGCTCTGGCAACGGCAACTGGCATAACAACGAGAACCTGACCGTGGAATATCAATTGTCAGTGCCGCGGGCCGCCGTGCTCAATGAGATCGAAACTGTCAACGGTTCTGTAACTGTCGCCGACTTTACGAATATGACCAAGGTTTCCGCCGTCAACGGGACCGTCCGGGCGACAAATCTTCGCGGCACGGCCGATCTTTCGACTGTCAATGGCGAGGTCGTTGCCGATTTTGAGCGTCTGGAAAACGGCAGCAAGATCGCTCTTGAAACCGTCAACGGAACGGTTAATCTCGTTATCCCGTCAGATTCAAACGCAACGCTCGCAGCCGAGTCGCTCAACGGCAACATCGCGAATGACTTTGGACTCCCTGTCCGCAAAGGAAAGTACGTGGGCCGGGATATGAAAGGCAGGCTCGGAAGCGGTGAAGTTTCCATCAAACTCGAGAGCGTGAATGGCGGACTCTCCGTAAAACACCGAAATGACGGCCGTCCATTGAGCCCGGCCACGAACCTTTTGACCAAGGGCGATGACGACTGGGACAGCGATAACGACAATGACAACAACATAAGAGTGATGTCGGCTGCCGACGCTGCAAAAATGAACCGCGAGATCGCCCGCTCGGTCAACGATGCCCAGCGGGCCGCCACCGAGGATGTTCAAAAACAAATGGTCAAGATCAGCCCCCAGCTGGAAACGATGAAAGATGAGACCATGAGATCCGTCGCTGAGTCGATCAAGTCGGTCGATGTCGAGAAATCGATCCAGCTGACTATGGAGCGCCGGGAGCAGGCACTTGCTGCGATGAGAGACGCGATGTTCCTTCCCGGCGTTCCAACGGTCGAATCAAAAAGTAATTCAATACCGGTCAAGGGAACTCCAAGGGTAACGATAGACGCCGTCGACTGCGCCGTTCGGATCCGAGGTTGGGACCGGTCCGAAGTTCAGTATTCCGTTACACAGATCGAAAACAAGCGCAACGCAGATCCTGTTCGAATATCAGAAAATCATACCGATTCAACCGTTAATATAAAGGTCACCGCCGACGACAGCGATGCCCCACAAAATATTTTTGGAAAATCCTCTGTTAGAACACGCTTAGAGATCTTCGTACCAAAAAAATCGAACATAAAGGTCGCTTCGACGGCCGAAATAAGGCTTGAAGGTGTCTCGGGCGATCTCGAAGTTACCGGGAATGACGAACCCATCAACATTCGCGATTCACAAGGCAAACTGACCCTGATCAACGACAATGGACGTGCACGCGTGGTTGGCTTCGAAGGCGAGATCAATGCCTGTACCGGTGACGGAGATGTTTACCTTGAGGGAACATTCGCAAAGCTGACAGGACACGCCGATTCGGGCAACATCACGCTCACGCTTCCTTCAAACGCTAATGTCGATATCGCTTCAAACACTGAGGAGGTCAAGGGTGACGGATTTGACCTTGCAAAGCGGGACAACGGCACGTGGCGAGTTGGCTCGGGCGGAGCTAAATATGAATTCAATTTCGGTGACGGCGACCTCGTTGTCCGAAACTCGTCCACGCTAAGCGAAAAGTAAAAGCTCTTCAGATCTTAGACAGCTCCCGGAGATTCTTTGAAACTTTCTGACCGGAACGGCGTTATAGTCACCGTCATTTCGTTTTTATTCGTCCGATCAAGGTCTATATAAATATTGGGTGCACTCATGAGGCATTTTTTCCCGTTGCTCATTTTAGTGATCTTTGCTGTCTCCGGGATTTCTCAAAATTCTAACGCCGCTTCTTCATCTTCAAAATCTTCGGCATCACTGACGACAGGAGGCGATGTCTCGCGCCCGAAAAACGGCGGAAAGACCCCGGTACCTCCAGACAAAGCAAGATCCATTGTCATCCCTAAGATCGCAACGGCGATCACGATCGACGGCCACGTCAATGAAGAAGCATGGAAGACGGCGGCCGTTTTTAAGGACTTCTACCAGACCGGCCCCGGTTACAACACCGAACCATCAAAGCCGACCGAGGTCTACATGATGTACGACGAGCACAATCTGTACGTAGCATTCAAGTGCTGGGACGAGAAGGACAAGATCCGAGCGACGGTCGCCAAGCGTGACAATGTTTTTGGCGAAGACAACGTACGAATGTGGCTCGACACGTTTAACGACCAGCGTCGTGCGTACGTGTTGGGATTTAATCCGCTTGGCGTCCAGCAGGACGGCATCTATACCGAAGGTACTGGCCCCGATTTTACCGTCGATATTGTGATGGAGTCCAAAGGCGTGATCGAGGATTGGGGCTGGTCTGTTGAGGTCAAGATCCCTTTCAAATCGCTTCGCTACACAGCCGGCAAAGGAAAGATGTGGGGCTTCAGCGTTGCTCGTAACATCGACCGCTTTAATGATGAGTTTGATGAGTGGCTGCCCGACGACCGTGACGTTTCAGGCTTCCTGATCAAGCATGGTCATATCACCGGCCTGGATGAAGTTAAATACGAACACACGCTCGAGGTTGTGCCAAGCGTGACCATGAGCGAAACGGGCGAGCGCGTATCCGCCAATGAAATTCCGACCGGTCGGTTTGTCAACCATCAAATAAGAAAGGATATCGGCGTCAATCTTAAATACACGCTCTCGCCGAACATGACACTTGACGCGACGATAAATCCCGATTTTGCCGAGATCGAGGCCGACGCACCTGTGGTCACCGCCAATCAACGGTTTCCAATTTTCTTTGACGAGAAACGGCCTTTCTTTTTGGAAGGGAAGGACATTTTTGACTCGCCTTTGCAGATCTTTTATTCACGGACCATCGTCGATCCTGACTTTGCTGCGAAGCTGACCGGCAAGATAGGCCGCGACACGTTGGGTTTCATGGTCGCCTCCGATAACGCGCCCGGGAACTTCTCTGAGGATGATCGCACTCAGTATCAGCAGTGCCTTACGAGACGCCAAAATGGTTCGGACGAAGCGTGTCCCAATGGGGAGTTTATTGACAAGAATGCCCTGTTCAGTGTGGTGCGCCTAAAACATGACTTCGGAGCGAACAACAATATAGGATTTTTTGGGACGGCCCGAGTTTTCCCCCAGAACCGAAACTTTGTCGGAGGTTTTGACGGCAAATACAAGGTCAATAAGGCGACCGTAATGACGTTTCAGGCTGTCGGGACATACTCGAAAGAGAATTTCTACGACCCGAACACTGATTCGGTAAAATATCGGCCCGGCAGCGGATTCGGATACTACTGGAGCCTCGACTATTCGAAGGACACTCACGGCTATTTCGCCGAAATTTTTGGCCGTTCAAACGACTATCGCGCGGACGCTGGTTTTACAAAGCGAACAAATTCCAACCAGGGATTTTTCGCCTATCGCGAGAGCACGAAGTCAAAGCCAAAATCGACATTTATAAGACTGAATTTCAATCAGTTCATTCGGTACACGTTCGACTTTAACGGGCGGCCGCAGTACGGACTGATCGGCGCAAACGTAAACGCGCAGTTGCAGGGTAACCTCTTTTTCAATTTTGAGGCCGGCGACCAGTTTGAGAAAGACTACGAAGAAGAGTTTGGCGCAAAACGCAACCCTCTGACAGGTCTAACCGGCGCATTTTCTGGCTCGCCCACACGGTACGCTCGCCAGCCCTATTTCAGTCTGAACCTGAACAAGATCGTAAATAAGCAATTTAACTTTTATGCGTTTGTCGGCTCGATCTTTGGGGCGATCGACTACGATTTTGGCAGTGGCGACCGGTTTCCGCGTATTAGTCCCGCATTTGTCGCCTATACTCAGACGCCCGCATATCAGGCATATCTCATTTTGTTGCGCGCATATCTTGCGGATCCGAACCACAACGATAGGCCTGAGGCTCCGCCGGCACCTGGCCTGGATCCCGGACCGGGCTGGCAGTTTGATATACAAACCGGTTTTGAATACAAACCAACCAACCCGCTTCGGATCACGCTCGACTACACAAAGAGCAAATTGACCCGCAACGACAACAAGCTGGTTGCCTTTGACACGAACATCTTTACGCTGCGCACGACCTATCAGTTCACGCGTTTCATCTTTGCAAGGGTGCGATGGGATTACGACACGATGCGTGCCAATGCCGCCGGGCAGATGCTGTTTGGCTGGAACCCGAATCCCGGCACGGCGTTCTACGTCGGCTATAATGACGACTTTAATTACAACGGCTTTAATCCGTACACCGGACGGTACGAACCGCGCTTCGCGCGGAATACGCGGACGTTTTTCATTCGTGCGTCATATCTCTTCCGCAAGAGCTTTTAGCTCTCGCTCCTCCTCCTGTGTGCAAGCAGGACTTCGATGGCAGTGGGCCGGCCAGCCCACTGCCTTTTTTTTCTAACGTGATCGGATCGCCTCGTCCAAAACAGCCTCCTAAGCAGGTGCTAAAAAGTTCTTGTAATTACTTAAGCACCTGTGTATAAATATATGCGGACAAACCGTTTCTCTCCGCTAGCGTTCACCAGCAAATTGGAGGTCAAATGCAGTCAACAAGAGGTTTATTGAGCCTTTTCCTGGTATTTTCTTTCGGATTTATATCGTTTATTGCGCTTCCGATACGCCATGTCATCGCCGAGGACGCGAACACCGCCCTCAAACGCGGCTACAGGACAGGCTATTCGGACGGCTATATGGCCGGCTACCGCGACACGCTCGATAACAAAACGCGTGATTTCGCAAAGCACTCCGACTACACGTCGGCGAGTCGCGCGTACAACAAAGACTACGGTGCGATCGAGGATTATCGCGACGGCTACCAGCAGGGTTTTGAGGTCGGCTACGGAGCTGGCTTTGAAAAAAAAGAATTCGATTCCAATGTCCCGGAACAGTTGGTGATTCGCGGTAATCAGCAGGAAACGGCGAGCGCAACAACGGCTGCGGTTCCATCGATAGCCGATGCCACGCCGAACGTGACACAGCCCGCAACCACGGACCAGACCGCTGCGACGACACAGCCACCGGAAGCGCAGCAGCCCGCCGCGAATAACTCAAATCAGCCGGTCACTACAGTCGCAACCGACGGCTCGATCACGATCCCCAAGGAAACCGAATTGATCTTAGAGCTTCAGGACCAGTTGTCGACCGATCACAGTCGTCCGGGCGACAAGTTTACGGCAAAGGTCGTATCGCCGGCCGAGCTCAGTGGCGCGCTGGTCGAAGGCCGCGTCGACAAGATCATACGGCCCGGTCGGATCAAGCGCAGGTCCGAACTATCGCTCTCATTCGACCGCATCGTCATCGGCGAAAATCGCTGGGGCAATTTCAGCGGCACACTTACGGAAGTGATGCCCGTCCGAGGTGACAATGTTCGCCGTGTCGACGACGAGGGGACAGCCGTCGGACGCAGCTCTATCAAGGAAGACTCCATCAAACTTGGCGCCGCGACGGGAACAGGCGCAACCATTGGGGGCATCGCAGCTGGCCCAGTCGGTCTGGCAGTTGGAGCAGGGGTTGGTGCCGCCTTTGGTGTAGGGGCCGTCGTGATCGAGCGAGGGAAAGAGATCCATCTCAATGCAAATCAACAACTTAGGGTAAGGTCCTCGTATGATATCCAGATAAGATAGGTGCTGAGATCGGCGCTTCAGATGGAGTGCGATCCGGACCGTTCATATCCACGATTGTCGCTTGCGGGCTTTCGTGGATAATCTTTTTTATGCCCGTTGCATTGCTCACCGATTTTGGGACGCGCGACCATTATGTCGCGGCGATGAAGGGTGTCATCCTCGGCATCAACCGCAAGGCCGTGATCGTCGATATCACGCATGAGATCGAGCCGCAGGCCATCGCGACGGCGGCCTTTGTTTTGCGGGCTTGTTATCGTGAATTTCCGCCTGCGACGGTGTTTTGCTGCGTTGTCGATGCGGGTGTCGGCTCCGAGCGTCGTGCGATTATCGTCTCGACAAACGGGCAGTTTTTTGTCGGGCCCGATAATGGTTTGTTTAGCTTTCTATACGACAAAAGCTGCGAAATTACCTCTATTGAAAACGACCGATATTTTCGAAAACCTGTCAGCGCTACATTTCACGGCCGCGATATTTTCGCGCCGGTTGCGGGGCATTTGTCGCTTGGTGTGCCGCCGAATGAATTTGGTCCGCAGGTCACTGATCCGGTCAGGCTAAACGACATCGTTTCAACGCAGCTCGATGAAAAGACATTCGAGGGCGCCGCCATTCACATTGACCATTTCGGCAACATCGTCAC
>DASXPW010000077.1:0-3074 GCA_036493385.1 Pyrinomonadaceae bacterium | reverse complement strand
AGCCGCAGAAATAGCAAAGCTTTGCGCAGAACGGAAAATGAAAATAAAGCGAGAGCGGCCGATCATTGTCTTCGTTGGTCGCGATGATCTCGTTTCTGAGATCATCGCCCGTAAATCCAGACGAGAAGAGTGGTGCCGTCGGGTACGATGTGTACCGCGGTCCCTGGATATTAAAGCGTTTCAGGACATCGAAATCGATTGTCTTACTATTCATGGCGCAACGGCTCTCTCGTGATATTTGATGCTAAGTTCCTTAACGCAATCGACCAAATATTTTGCATTCTCGGGCGATGTCTGCGGCAAAATTCCGTGCCCGAGATTGAATATGTGTCCCGTGCCGTTGCCATAACGCTCGAGGATTCGTTCCGTCTCCAGCCTGATCTTTTCTTTTGGCGCGAACAAAATACACGGGTCGAGATTTCCCTGTATGGCCTTACCGGCGGCCTCGGATTTCGCCGCGGCGATGTCCTTTGTCCAGTCGATACCGATGACATCACATTTCAGCCGTGCGAGCTTTGCCGTGTCGTTGACCCCTTTTGAAAAAACGATCACCGGTGCGCCGTTGGTCTCGAGCCGATCGCAGATATAGGAAAGATATCGAAGCGAAAATTCGTCAAGATCCGACGGCGATAAAATGCCGGCCCACGTATCGAATATCTGCACCGCGTCACAACCCGAACGGATCTTTTCGTTCAGATATTCAACGACAGCATCCGATAGCTTTTCGAGCAGCGCATGCGCAGCTCGCGGTTCGTTATAAATTAAGCGTTTGACGATGTCAAAATTCTTGGTGCCTTTTCCCTCGACCATGTAGACGGCGAGCGTCCATGGCGCGCCGGAAAATCCGATCAGAGGCACACGGTCGGCGAGCCGCTCTTTCGTCAGCTTGATCGCGTCGAAGACATATTTGAGCCGAGCAAGGATTCCATTAGTATCGAGTCGCGAAAGATCGTCAATCGAGCGGATCGGATCATCAAAAGTCGGGCCTTTCGATTCGACGATCTTAAGGCGCATTCCCATTGCTTCGGGAATGACGAGAATGTCTGAAAAGAGAATCGCGGCATCGACGCCGATAATATCGACCGGCTGGATCGTCACCTCGGCCGCCAGCTCGGGCGTTTTGCAAAGCGTCAGAAAGTCAGTCTTTTCGCGGATCGCGCGATACTCCGGCAGATAGCGTCCGGCCTGTCGCATTATCCAGATCGGCGTTCTTGTCGTTGGCTGCCCTTTGCAGGCGCGAATGAATAAGGACTCGTTACTCAATGCTTTTAACATGCCCGATCAATCCACGAGCAAAATCGTCCGCGTTCGACCTCGGGGAAATAAATTCAACGTTAAATCCCGCCTGTTGCGCAGCGTCAGCGGTCGTTTTTCCGATCGCCGCACACCTTTTATCGCGCGCGGTGTCACCTAATAGCTCGGCAAATCTCTCGACGCCCGATGGGCTAAAAAAACAGACAAGGTCGATCTCGCCCTCCAAAATTCGCGATCTCAGACCGTCGACTTTTGCCGCGTCGATTTCCGGCGACTCGGTTTTATAAACGGCGACTTCATCAACGGCCGCTAGATTCTTCAAAACGTCCGGAATCGTCCGCAAGCTTTTCTCGCCGCGTACGAATAAATAGCGTCTACCCTCAAATTCTGCGCTTCCAAACTCGGTGAGCATCTCATCCGCCGTGTTCGCATCGATCGCGGACTTTACCCTTAAGCCGGCAGACTCGAGCACCTGCAGTGCGCGACCGCCGAGCGCATAAACGCTGCCGTGAAAACTATTCGAGCCATTTCGCACTTTGACGAAGATCTCAGCGGCGACGGGGCTCGTAAAAAATATTCCATCGTATTCTCGCAAATTCGACAGCTTGTCTCGCAACTCCGAAAGATCTTCGAGCGGCCTGGTCTTGATCAATTCGAGATTGACGACATTAAACCCAGCCTCGCGCAGCGTCGAGCTGAATTTATCGTCGTTTCGAATCACAAGGATCGTTGCCATTATATCGTAACGTGACTATTAGCGGCAGCCTGTTCTCTGGCCCCATCCAATAACTCGCGCGCCCCCATTTCGATCAGCGAATCCGCTAGTTTCGTCCCGAGAGCGTCAGCCTCTTCCGAGTTACCTGAAATACGTTCGCGAAACACAACTGCTCCATCTAGGCTGCCGACCATGCCTTCGAGAGTCACCCTATCTCGCTCGAGCGATGCGAGCGCGCCGATCGGGACCTGGCAGCCGCCTTCGAGGCGATGAAGGAAAGCTCGCTCTGCCGTAATGCATATTCGCGTTGATCGATGATCCAGTTTCGAGACCACTCCCGCCGTCCGAGCATCATCGGCCCTGACCTCAACAGCCACGGCGCCCTGGCCAACGGCGGGAAGCATGATCTCGAATGGTATGACCTGACTAACACGTTCGCCGAGGCCCAGCCGATGGACGCCTGCAAACGCCAGGACCATTCCGTCAAGGTCTGACTCATCAAACTTTCTTAGCCGCGTCGGGACATTGCCGCGGATCTCTTCGATCTTAAGATCAGGCCGATGGTGCAGGAGTTGGCTGCGTCGACGCAGACTTCCCGTCGCAACAAGCGCTCCTTCCGGCAGATCGTCTATCGTCCCGCCCGTCTTTGAGATAAAGACATCGTTCGACGTCTCGCGTTCGCACACTGCACCGATGACGAGCCCCTCAGGCTGCGCCGTTTGCAGGTCTTTGAGGCTGTGAACGGCCATATGGATGGCGCCGCTCTGTAGCTCGGACTCGATCTGTCTCGTGAACAAACCTTTGTCGCCGATCTTCGAGAGTGCGGTGTCGAGGACCTCATCTCCGGTAGTGTGAATTATTTTGATCTCGAATTGACTTTCGGGAAAGAGAGTTTCGACGCTGGACTTTACGTAGTTCGCCTGCCAAAGCGCGAGTTCGCTGCCACGCGAACCGATCACAAATCTCTCGCTCATACGCCGGCGGCAAACGAGTGTTGCTTCATCGACCGTAGTCTCTTTACAAGATCAAAGTGGCTAGCCAGGTCCTCATCAAAGTTCCCGTTCGTTCGCGCGTACAGTCTGTGGATCTCAGAGACGTTCTGCTT
>DASXPW010000076.1:0-4772 GCA_036493385.1 Pyrinomonadaceae bacterium | reverse complement strand
GTTGGTCAGCGTGTGATGTTCGACCTCAGGACCGAGATCTTCACAAAGCTGCAAAGACAAGAGGTCGCATACTACGACAAGTATCCCGTCGGGCGGATCATGACGCGGCTAACGTCGGATGTCGACGCTCTGAACGAAATGTTCACGTCGGGCGTGATCGATGTGCTCGGCGATCTGGTTGTTATTTTTGCGATCATCGTCTGGTTGTTTGCGATCAACTGGAAGCTCGCGATCGTTTCCCTGGTGACGGTGCCACTCCTTTTCGTCTGCACGAACTGGTTCCGAAAACGCGCTCGTCGCGGATTTGACCGTGTCAGGACGCGTAACGCTCGTTTAAACGCATTTTTGCAGGAGTATATCTCGGGCGCTCAGACTGTGCAATTGATGAATGCCGAGCGTCGCGCAATGGGCCGCTTTCGAGCGATCAACGACGATTATCGAAATGCGAATATCGAGACCATCTATTACTACGCGATCTTTTATCCTCTTGTCGACTTTATCGGCGCGGTTGGCATCGCCGTCGTCATCTTCTTTTTTGGATACGACGTGTTGGGCGCGGCCGCTGTCGGTCGTGAGGCGTTGACGATCGGCGTTTTGGCCTCTTTTATTCAGTATTCGCAATATCTGTTTCAACCTATCCGCGACCTTTCGGACAAATTCAATGTGTTGCAGGCTGCCGTCGTGGCATCACATCGGATATTCATTCTTCTCGACCGCGGGCTCGAGGTCACGAGTCCGAAGGAACCGAAAAAGAAAGGCAAGGCGATCGGTGAGATCGAATTTCAGAACGTATGGTTTGCCTACAAGGAAAATGACTATGTCCTTAAGGATGTGTCGTTCAAGATCAGGGCGGGCGAGAGCGTGGCGCTTGTCGGTCACACGGGCTCGGGTAAAACGACCGTTACAAACCTGCTGATGCGCTTCTACGATGTCCAGCAGGGCCGGGTTTTGCTTGACGGCGTCGACGTCCACGATTGGGATTTGCACGATCTGAGGTCGAACTTCGCCGTTGTGCTACAGGATGTTTTTCTATTTAGCGGCACGATCGCAAACAACATCCGGCTTGGCAACGAGGATATTTCGACTGAGAGGGTCGAGTGGGCCGCTCGAGAAGTTCGTGCAGATGAATTCATCCGTAAGCTCGATGAAAAATACGCTGCCGAGGTTCGCGAACGCGGAGCCGGCCTCTCGGTTGGTCAGAAACAGCTCATCTCGTTTGCCCGTGCGCTGGCGTTTGATCCCAAGATACTCATTCTCGACGAGGCAACAAGCTCTATCGACACGGAAACCGAGCAACTGATACAACAGGCGGTCGACCGCGTCATGGAAGACCGGACCTCGATGGTAGTCGCACACCGCCTTTCAACCATCCAAAAATGCGACCGGATCATGGTTTTTCACCATGGCGAGCTGCGCGAGTTGGGGACGCACAACGAACTGCTTGCGCTTCGCGGCCTTTATTGGCGGCTGTATCAGCTTCAGTACTCGGATGAAAAGCTCCATATTTCGCAGCCATCAAACGGGCCCGCCGGACTTGGCACCGAGAGCCGAGGCCTGGCTTCGAGTGAAAATTAGGCCAATTTGCTCGTCACCGTATATAATGACGGGGCACAAAGTATGTCTTCGACGCGACCCGAAATCGACGATCTTTTCGCGACGCTTGGAAAGCGCGTTGATGAGATCTTTGACCGTTGTGCGGCTAATGCGCCGAATTTCGGCGTGCGAAAAGAATGCTTTGAGGCGTCACTAAAGACCACTATCGGGAAATACCTCGCGCCGGCCTCCTCCGAGCCGCTAACCGCTAACGACATTGGTGCGTTTCTTGACAGCGTGCAGGGCGACGACCTGTTTATGGCCCTTGCATGTGCAAATGGAAACGAGCGCGCGTGGTGGGAATTTGATCAGCAGCATCGCTCGTACATGGAGCGCGTCGCGCGGCACCTGGCCAAGACCGACATCGATGCGCAAGAGGTGATCGACCAAGTCTACGTCGAGCTGTATGGCACGAAGGTCGTCGACGGCGAGAGGCAATCTAAATTTTCCACCTATAGCGGCCGAGGGAGCCTGCGCGGATGGCTGCGGACCGTGATCTGGCATGCTCTCGTCGATCTGCATCGGGCCGGACATGACGAGGTCTCACTTGACGAGCTGACCGAGACGATCGGCGAAGGCGCAGCCCACGCCGGGTTCGCTGAGGTGCCGGCGGGCGGTGAGGATGAGATGGTCGAGCGACTGACGCGCGACCGTTACCGCAGCGCGACCGTCTCCGCCATCGGCAATGCGTTCGGCGCGCTCGAGCCGCATGAAAAGCTATTGCTTTTGTACTATCACAGCGACGGAATGAAGTTGCGCGAGATAGCCCGATTGGTCGAGAACGAGGAGTCACCGCTTCGCGGCTGGTTTCAGCGAAGGTCAGCGACACGAGATAAAGACCCAGCGAGCCGTATTCACGAATCCACGATAATGCGTTGGCTGGAGAAGTGCTACGCACGCGTTCTGGAGGTCTTCAAGAGCGAATTGGCCGCAAAGCATCGGCTAAAGCCCGAAGAGATCGCCGTCTGTATGGAGCTGGCAATGGAGGACCTTTCGGGACGCGGCATTTATCAGAATCTGGCAGCCGATGTGAAATGAACGGAATTTTCTTCGCAAAATAGCGGCCGTTGACCCGTCAACGATGCGGGAGACGTGAAATATATGGGAAACACGCAGCCAAATAACACGGAAACCGTGAAAATACAGGGCCTTCTCGGCGGGTACCTAAAGCTGCGTTCACGCCGAACGGATAGAGATGCGGTTTTGGCCCATCTGGACGAAGACACGCTAACCGCCTTTACCGAAGGCACGCTGAGCGAACGCGAGGCACTGCCGGTCGTTAGTCATCTGACCGATTGCTCATTTTGCAGACATAAGACGGTCGAGATTGTCCGACTCGAACTGCAGTTCGCAGATATGGATGCACCGGCTCAGGTCCGCGAAACCAGCGAACCCGCCAGCGTCGCGAATGTTTTGAACGGCATCCTGTCTCGAATTTTCGGCTCAAGCGAAGCGGCAGTTTTCGCACACGAAGAGCCCGAAAAAAACGAGGAAGAGAAAAAAGAGGAAGAAAACACCGAAGAATGATCTTGCCCTAATGGGACGCTTGGCTGCCGTTCGCAGTGGACGGCGGCCCTTTTTGCGCGTTTGTTCAAGCGGGTGCGGGTTGTCGCGACGCAAACAGTTTATGTTTACACCTCGCACAAGTTATAATTAAATTACCTTGGATACGCAGCGGCAACACGACCATTACAACGACGACTGTCCCTGGCGCAGCCGCGCACGAACGGTCCAGAAGGTCGCCTCCGCGAACCTGCCGACATCGCATGGCGAGTTTAGGATCGCCGGTTATCGATCACTGATAAGCGACGAGGAATTTGTCGTGCTTTACAAGGGCAAAATGCACGCCGACATACCGACGCTCGTACGGATCCATTCGCAATGCCTGACGGGCGATGTATTTGGCTCGATAAAATGCGATTGCGGACCTCAACTGCACCGCTCACTGGACATGATCGAAGCCGAAGGGCGCGGCGCCATTGTTTATCAGCAGCAGGAAGGCCGCGGTATCGGAATTATAAACAAAATAAGGGCTTATGCCCTTCAGGACGAGGGCCTGGACACGGTCGAGGCCAACGAAAAACTCGGCTTCGAGGTCGATGCTCGCGAATATCGCCAGTGTGCCGAGATACTCTTTGATCTCGGGCTCTGCAAGGTGCGAGTCATCTCAAATAATCCGGACAAACTCAGGGCTCTCGAGGAGGCCGGCCTGCAGATCGTCGAGCGCATTCCCATCGAAGTCCCCGCCGAGGAGCCCGCCGCGCACTACCTCCGAACAAAGAAAGAAAAAATGGGCCATTTGATCAGCTTCTAACAGGCGTGTGAGATAACGTCCATCTTTTCAATTTTTATTCATAAATTTGGACAAGAACGGTCCTTTTCAAGCACCCTCTAACCCGCTAAGTATTGCAAATAACGCACTTCCCGAACCGATATTGGCAGGCATACCGTTTGCTTAATATAGGTTCGATGCAAATACATTTCTCGCTACTTTCGTAGTATTTGCGAAATTTTCTCCAAGGAAATTCAGAAAAATGAAAATTAAAACGAAATTTTTCGCTTTTGCGTTGGCAGCGATCGTGTCGTTATTTTTAGCGACCGCTGCATTAGCGCAAACGCAGACGACAGGTACGGTAGAGGGTGTCGTCACCGATCAGGCGGGCGCTGTTGTTCCCGCGGTGACGATCACACTTAGCGGCCCGAATATGCTGCGGCCGCAGACCGCTACTACGGATTCGAACGGCTACTACCGTTTCTCTTCGGTGCCCCCGGGCAGATATACAGTCGACGTTGGCGCAGCCAAGGGCTTTAATGCTTTCAAGCAGGAAAACATCGAGGTCAATCTTGCTAAAGGAACAACTGCTAACGTTACGCTAGCGATCGCCGGGACAGGCGCGACTGTCGACGTTGTGGCTACGCCAAATATCGACCAATCGACGAACGTTCAGGGCGCTAACGTTTCGACGGAATTCTTCTCGAACATTCCGACGGCACGAACCGTGCAAGGTCTGTACACGATCGCTCCGACCGTCGCACGCTCGGGATTGCGCGATGCTTCAGGCCGCGATCGCGACCCTTCGGTTGCGGGTTCTTCGGGTCCTGAGAATGCATACATTCTCGACGGCATCAACACCACCGACCCTGCATTTGGCGGCGGCGGTGCAAACCTTCCGTTCGAG
>DASXPW010000075.1:0-2380 GCA_036493385.1 Pyrinomonadaceae bacterium | reverse complement strand
GCGCTCAAGATAGTGACAATCGTTTGCCGCAACAAGTGGAAGATCGCATCTGCCGGCCAGGTCCGCGATCTTCGCGACCAACTCGGTATCCTCAGACTTGTGGTCCTGCACCTCAAGATAAAATCGACCTTTTCCAAAAATGTCTTCAAACCTGCCGGCTTCCGATATGGCGCGCTCCACATTGCCGTTCTTTATGAAGTGAGAGATCGCGCCGCGAGAGCCGGCGCTAAGCCCGATCAGGCCCTTACTGTTTGCCGCGAGCAGTTCGAGATCGATGCGAGGACGATGATAAAGTCCTTCAGTAAATGCTTTCGAGGCAAGATGAACGAGATTTTTGTAGCCCTCGAAATTTTCCGCGAGCAGCACGAGGTGATAAAAGGGAAGTTCACCGGCGGGAAAATTCGGTGAGTGCTCTAAACGGCTTCCGCAGGCAATGAACGCCTCATATCCAAGGATCGGGCGAAAGCCAGCATACTTCAGCGTGTTATAGAACGAAACAGCTCCATACATGTTGCCGTAGTCGGTTATCGCACACGCCTGCATGTCGTGCTCGGCCAGCTTTCGCGCCAACGGTTTAAGTTGGATGGCACTTTGCAACAGGCTATAATCGGTGTGCAAGTGCAGGTGGACGAAGTCTCTTGATTTGAAGGTGAGGTTTACCGCTTCGGACGCCATAGGTATGAAAAAAGTTTATCTGGAAACAATGGGGTGTCAAATGAACGTCTCCGATTCGGAGCGCGTTGCGACAAAGCTTGTTTCCGAAGGGTATGAGATCACCGAAGACATCGGATCCGCCGATGTCGTATTGCTAAATACCTGTTCAGTTCGAGAAAAAGCCGAGCAGAAATTGTTCACCCAGGTCGGTCGCGTTAGGCAAAAATATGGCCGCGAACCTGTCATTGGCGTGATGGGCTGCGTTGCACAGCTTGAGGGAGAAACTCTTTTCGAGCGGGCGCCATCGATCGATTTCGTATTAGGAACAAAGGCCGGGGGACGAGTCGGCGATGCGATCCGAGCGGCATTCGAGAGTCGGGATAGATATGTCGACCTTGGCGAGAGGGAGATCGACTACGACTGGTCGGTTGCCGAAAAACAACGTCATTCAAAGTCTGTTGCATTCGTCCCGATCATCGAGGGCTGCAATAAGTTTTGCACATACTGCATTGTTCCGTTTTCACGTGGCCGGGAACGAAGTCTGCCGGCAGCCGAGATCGTTCGCCAAGTGCTAATGTTGAAGCTCCAAGGGGCGAAAGAAGTTCACCTCATCGGACAAAACGTCAACAGCTATCGTCCCGACACAGGCGCTGGTCTTGAAGGATTCGGCGGTTCTACGTCGTTTTCAAGGTTGCTTCGTGCGGTTGCCGCGACCAGCATTGAGCGCGTCAAATTTACGACGTCGTTTCCGCGTGACTTCAAAGACGATATCGTTGACGCGATCGAAGAAAACGAAAACCTGTGCAATTGGGTACACTTACCGGTCCAGTCGGGAAGCGACAGGATCTTAAAAGCGATGAGAAGGCTGCACACCATTGACAGCTATAAGAAAAAGATCGATCGCATTCGCTCTTCGCCTAAGAACATCGCTGTGACGACCGACATTATCGTAGGCTTTCCGGGCGAGACCGATGAAGACTTTCGACAGACTGTTGAGCTGGTCGAGCACTGCGGCTATGACAGCGCTTATATCTTTAAGTATTCACCTCGGCCTGGGACGCCGGCCTATGCGATGAAAGATGATGTTTCGGGCCAACAAAAGACCGAGCGCTTTCTCGAGCTTGAACGAATCCAAAAAGCCGTACAGAATCGACGGCTTCAGCGATACGACGGCAATACTGTGAAGGTGTTGGTCGAGCGGGAATCGACGAAATCTTCGGATGATATTTCGGGTCATTCCACCTGCCACAAGGTCGTAAATTTTCGCGGCACACGTGATATGATTGGCTCTATAAAGGACGTGCGGATCACGGAGATAAAATCGAATTCGCTTTACGGGGAGGTTTGCTGAGAAGTGGAAAACGGTAACGCCTTGATCGAGGTTAAGATCGGGGCTTTGATAATGGATCCGAATACTAACACGCCCATCGTCGTGCTAAAGGGAATCGAGTCGGAAACCGTTCTACCGATCTGGGTCGGAGCGTTCGAGGCAAACGCGATCGCACTTGAGATCGAAAAGATCGCGCCGCAGCGGCCCATGACTCACGATCTGCTTCGCAATCTGATAGTCGAATGCGGGTTGACCGCAAAGAAAGTGACGATCACCGACCTCCAGGAAAACACCTTCTATGCCATAATCGAGCTGACAAACGTCGACGGCGAAACGATGACGCTCGATTCGCGACCGTCCGACGCCATCGCACTCGCTCTCAGACTCGATTGCCCG
>DASXPW010000074.1:0-6434 GCA_036493385.1 Pyrinomonadaceae bacterium | reverse complement strand
CGCGAGATTGTCGAGACTCTTTTCGATCTCAACCTCGTTCTTGCGGCTGCGAAGCGACGTAAATCGGGACTGTTTCTCTACTTTTTCCATGATTGATCGGCCACAGAGCACACAGAGATCTTCTCTATGGTTTTCTCGGTGACCTCAGTGGCAAAGCCCCTTCCACAATTTTGATCGAGAGTATCTTGTCCCCGCGGACAATATTATCTACGACGCGCATGCCTGTTTCGTTCACTCGGCCAAAGACGGTGTAGCCGCCGTCGAGATGCGGCTGCGGCGAATGTGTGACGAACCATTGCGAGCCGCCGGTATCCTTGCCCGAGAGGGCCATGCCGACCGCTCCGCGTTCGTACGGCACCATATTTATCTCACAGCGTATCGACCAGCCGGGTCCACCGTTGCCGTCGCCGCGCGGATCGCCATCCTGCATAACAAAATTTGGCACGACGCGATGGACCTCGAGGCCATTGAAATAATTTGACCGCGCGAGCTTGATGAAATTATCAACCGTCAGCGGCGCGTCCTCGGGTAAGAGGTCGATGGTGAATCTTCCCTTCTCGGTTGTGACGATCGCTCTCACGCTGCGATTTCGGCGAGATAAGGCCCGGCGGTAATCGGCGTCGGTGTTTAGTACCTGACCGAGCTTAGTACCTGTCTTCGGATTGTAAAGCTGAACCGTAAGCCAATTGTCCAAGCCTTGCTTCGTTGGCGGTGTGTCGTCCCATCCAGGAAATTGAGCTAACACATCGAACGCTTTTTTTCTGATCAAATAATCCGGTGAATATAGACCAAGACTAATGGCCGAAACCGAATTTCGACCCACAACCTTAGCCAAGGCATCGATGGTTGCCAGTGTGGCGTCATCGTACTTTTTGTCGTTCTTGAGCGCGAATGTTAAGGCATTCCGAAGAGCTTCAGCATTTTCGTTTGAGGTCGGTTGATCGGCCAGCACTCCTGCGATCGTGGCTCGCACGAATACATCTTTGTCATCAAGCAGCGGGCGAAATATCCCGGACGTATTTTCGGATTTGAACGCGGCGAATGCCTGGACAAGATCGGGTCGAGAGCGAAGCGTCTGATCGTTTATCGGCGCCGAGTTAAACCGCGTCGCGATCTCCTGGACGAGTATCAAACGGGCGCGAGATTTCGCCTGGGCCGCTTTATCGTCGAGCCTCGCGATCTCGGCAAGGCCCTGGTACTGCGCCGAGAGCGCCTGCCAGTCGGGCACGTCGCTGAAAGTCGTGACGTATTGTGACGGAGCTATGCGGGCAAACGCGATCTCGGTCTCAGGCGAGTGTCGGGGATCGGCATCCCGAAAATCACGAATCAATTTTAGCGCGCGTTCGTCCGCACTGCCGGCGAGGATGCGGCCGAGCGAAGTGATGACCTCGAGGAGCTCATTCTTTTCGATGGGCTGCGCGAATTTCGATCTCTTGTAGCCATTGAAAAGGGTCTCGCCGCGGAGCAGCAAGACGGCGGACGACTCGGGAATGTTTAGATTTCCGAGCGCGCGGATCGCCGAGACCCGGACGCGAACATCGGTGTCGCCGGTTATTGCCTTGATCAGATCGTCGGCCGATTCTTTCGCCTCGGCCGCGGCAAGAACGCGAGCGGCGTTCGCGCGCACAACGGCGTTCGGGCTTGTGTTAAGCAGATCGCGTGCGTCGCGGTTTGCGTTTTTCGCCCGCAGCCGCGCAAGCGTGTTCAGAGCGTCGCCGACAATGTTTGGATCTGTGAAAGAGAGAAATTTGCGGACGGTTTCTTCAGCTCCGGCCGGCCGCGAACGTAAAACAGCTGTCAACCCGAGCCTTACGACTTCGGTATCGGGCGTAGATTGTTTTCCTAACTCGGCGTTGAGGACATTCAGCATTGCGGCGCCGAGTTGTTTGGATCTTTCGTCTTTGGGGTTGGCAGCGGCGATCTTTCCGGCTGCTTCGACGAGACGGGCGAGGGTGGAGCTACTCATCACCCCTTTGTTTGGCAAAATCGCATCGGCGGCTTTGATCGATTCGGTTTCGCCGAGAGCAAAGGCGGCCATTGTGCGGACATCTGTGTTCGGATCTTTTTCGAGCAAACCGACGAGCGTGGGTATCGCCTCTTCTCTGCCGATGCGGCCAGCGGCGAGCGCGGCGCGTTTGCGGATCGCCGCGTTTGGCGAATGCAACAGTTTCTGCAAAACCGCGTCATACCTGCGAGCATCTTCGGCTTTGACGATCTGGAACTGGACGCTCATCGGCACCTGGGCCGACGCAACCGCGCAGAAGCAAAGAAAGAATATCGGTAAAGTTAACAGACGCGTTTTCATGGGCAAGAGTTTTGTCTGATTCTAGCAGAATCGCGCGTTTACTTGGGCGCTGACTGAGTTGCCGCACACGGAAACAATGTCACTGTTGTGATCCGCACAGGTTTTTCGGGTTTTTCGCCGACGACCGGCGCTTTGTTGATCTTTTCGACGACATCCATTCCTTTGGTGACGCGGCCAAAGGCGGCGAATACACCGTCAAGGTCCGGCGCATTTGTCAGCAGAATAAAGAAATGCGTCGATGCACCATTCGGCGTGTCGGGTCGCGCCATCGAAAGAACGCCCGCGACATGCGGTATCTTGTTTGGCTCGTCCGGAATAGTTCGACGCGCTCGCATGGCAAGCTCATTTGTCCACGGGCCGTCGCGAGTCGTCAGGTTGCCGCCCTGGATCACAAAGCCCGGCACGACGCGGCTAAATGTGGTCGTGTCGTACGAGCCGGTAGCGACGAGATTTAGAAAATTGCGGACGGTTTCCGGAGCCTGTTCGGGATAAAGCTCGGCTTCGATCACGCCGTCCTCGGTATCGAACCGAACGCACTGCGCGGCCATCGTCTTGATGTCGGCCTTGTCATATGGCTCGGCCTTCGCGGCCAAAGCGGTGGGCGTTGGCGTCGGGCGCGTATTTGCTTTTTGCGGCGCGGTGGCCGTATCCTGCGCAGCAGAAACTTGCGCGGCGAACGCGATAACCAGTAGCAGAAGCGTGAAACGCGCTGTCATATCAACATTCTAATTTGCCCGGCTTTTATTCCGTAACCAATATGAGCTCATTAAGAACGATACTCGCGATCTTTCTCTTCGTCGCTGCGATAGGCGCGCAGCGTGATCTTGGCACCCGGCCGACGGCGACCGGCGGCCCGCTAAAGTTTGAAGAGGCGGTCTATGACGTGCAGTCGTACGATGTCTCGATCAACGTCGACCCGAGGGCGCAGTCGATCTCGGGCACGACCGTGATGACGGCGCGGACCGATATACCAACAAACGTCATCATGCTCGACCTCGATACGCCATACACGATTAGCTCGGTCACCGACGGCAGCGGCCACGATTTGAAATTTGAGCGATCGGCAGACGCGATCCGCATCTTTTTTCCCTTTTCAAAACAGGTCGGCGAAGAGATAAAAACGAGCATCACCTATTCCGGCAAGCCGCGGGAAGCGCCGCGTCCGCCATGGGTCGGCGGTTTTATCTGGACAAAAACGCCGAGCGGTGCCGACTGGGTCTCGGTCGCGCTGCAAAACGACGGGGCCGATCTGATGTTCCCGTGCAAGGACCATCCATCGGACAAGGCCGCGATGGCGGCTCTACATGTGACGGTTCCCGACCCGCTCGTCTCATCGGGCCCGGGCAAACTTGAGAGCGTAAAGAAAAACCCGAACGGCACGTCGACCTACAACTGGCGAATGACGAACCCGATCGCCAATTATTCGATCGTCTTTAACGCCGCGCCATATAAAACTGTTACCAGCTCGTACAAGTCTATCGCGGGCCAGACGCTGCCAATCGTTTTTTACGTCATTCCGGAAGACTATGCCAAGGCGCCCCGCCTGATCGAGGAGCAGAAAAAATATCTCGCCTATTACGAAAAATATCTAGGGCCGTACCCGTTTCGCACGCAAAAGGTCGGCATCGTCGAGACGCCCCATTTGGGAATGGAACACTCGACAGATATTGCGTATGGAAACCAGTTTAAGTTTGATGCGGATGGAACCGACTGGCTGCTGCTGCATGAGTTTGGTCACGAGTGGTGGGCAAATTTGATTACGGCGTCGGACTGGAAAGATTTCTGGCTGCACGAGGGATTTCAGAGCTATATGGACACGCTCTATCAGGAATATCTGCACGGCCAGGATGCGTACTTCGCGGCAATGAAAAAACGTGTCGCCGGTTTAAAGAACATCCAGCCGGTGGCGCCGCGCGAGCCAAAGATCTCGTACGAGGTCTATATGGACGCGCCTGATTACACGAGATCGGACGGCGATATCTACGGCAAAGGCGCGCTCGTGCTACACACGCTGCGTTATCTGATCGGCGACAAGGCGTTTTTTAGTGCGCTGCATCACATGGCGTATCCGACTAAGATAATGGAAACCTACACGGACGGCCGGCAGGAACGGCTCGTTACAACCGACGATTTTCTGACGATCGCAAACCAGGATTCTGGCCAGGATCTCGGATGGTTTTTTGAGCTTTATCTGCGGCAGCCGAAGCTTCCAAAGCTGATAGTTTCAACCGAGGAATCCGGACATCCAGGGGTTTTGACCTTGCGATGGGAAACGCCCAACAACATGCCATTTCCAATGCCGATTGACGTCGAGATCAAGGGCAAGATCCACCGCGTTGAAATGCCTGATGGCCACGCATCAGTGCCGTTTGCAGGAGAAACCCCGATCGTCGATCCAAAGGGATGGGTGCTCAGGGCCCCGTGAAGCGATACAATTCAAGGGCATTTTTCATCCTCAAGGAGCTTCGCTTTCCTATCAATGCCCCACCTGTAGCCGCTCAGTTTCCCGTTCGAGCCGATCACGCGATGGCAGGGGTTGACCAATGCAACGGGGTTGGTTGCGCAGGCGCGTGCGACGGCGCGGACGGCCTTTGGGTTGCCGACGGTGGTGGCGACCTCGGCGTATGAGCGCGTTTCGCCAAACGGAATTTTGCGAAGCTCAGACCAGACGCGCATCTGAAACGCGGTGCCGCGGATATCGAGCAGCAGGCTCAGAATGGTCCTCTCGCCTTTCATTCCGCGGAGGATCGAATCGACTGCGTCCTGTAACTTCGAGTTGTCGTACGTGATCTCGGCCGCGAAAAACTCGGCTGATAGCTCCTTGCGGAGCGTGTCGTCATCGTCGCCGAAACTTACGGCACAGATGCCTCGCTCGGTCGCCGCAACCATCAATTTACCGAGCGGTGAATCAGCTATCGTATAGTTTATTTTTATTCCTTTTCCGCCCTTTTTATAGACAGCCGGTGTCATTCCAAGGCGCTCGCCGGCCTTTTCATAGAGCGATCGACTCGAGCCAAATCCGCTGTCATAAAGCGATGTCGTCACATCGGCATTTCTTACGTTTTCTTTGAAATTTTCTATTCTCATTGTGTCCATAACCTCTTTTGGTGAAAGGCCCAGCACGGCCTTAAATGTTTTTTGCAGATGACCGGGGCTCACCGACAGCCGGCCGCTCAAGTCGTCGACGCCAACGATCTCGCGGTCAGCGTCACTTAGTACCTGGAAAGCTCTTGCGATCAGCTCGGCGCTCTTTCCCGGAAAATATTCTTCGAGCGGCTTGCACTTTAGACAGGCCCTGAAGCCAGCCACCTGAGCATCGCCCGGCGTCTCAAAAAACGAGACATTTTCTGCTCTTGGCGTTTTAGACGAGCACGACGGCCGGCAAAATATTCCCGTAGTTCTGACGCCGAAATAAAACATCCCGTCAAACGCCGATCTCTTATCTCGAACCGCCAGCCATCGCCAGTCGATTTTTGGTTGTGTTCCTGTCGCCATGTTGGTGATATTACTAGGTCCGATCGAACGCTTCTATCCGAAATCGGTCATGTAATTTTTTATTTTTTCGCGCCGATCCCGTAGCGTTGGCTAAAGTCACCTTTGTATCTGATGTCTTCTTTGCGTCCTTTGCGAGCTCTGCGTGAAACCGATTTTTCATTCGCAAAGCCCGCGAAGACCGCAAAGAAAACCACGGCGTTTAGATCCACTGTGTTCCACGGAGTTCAGAATGCAGAAATTGCCGGAAAATCGGTATTTTGGTATCGTTTAAGGTTGCATATTTATAAAATATTGTTATATCAGAGGAAGTTCATTTAATGGCCACTGCATCAGAAAAAGTCGACAAAATTCCCGCATCCGGAACGAACGGCAAGGAAGTGATCGCCGAACCCGCAAAAACTACCGAGGCCGACGGCTACAACCCCGACACTAAGGTGCAGAAAACGGCAAAGGCCGAGACTCCGAGCAAAAACGATATTAAGAATGCGCCGACTGACGATCGCCAGGGCCTTGACGAAAAAGCACTCGTTGGCATTTATCGCACGATGTACACCTCGCGGCGGGTGGATGACAAAGAGATACAGCTCAAAGGTCAAAACAAGATCTTTTTCCAGATCTCGGGCGCGGGACACGA
>DASXPW010000073.1:0-6317 GCA_036493385.1 Pyrinomonadaceae bacterium | reverse complement strand
GTCCGCCATTCCAGCGCGTGGCGTCCGGCCTCCTTGAATCCGCCCATCGCCGTTCGATAGCTTCGACCGCCGTAGCTGATGCGAGCGACGCCGAGAGCGGCAAGCTCCTTTGACGACGGGACGTTCGGCACGACCAGGATGTTCACCGGCAGCGGTGAAGCTTCGCAGAGATTTCCGATAAATTCAGGGTTTACGAGACCGGGCGCGAAAAATCCGCTGGCTCCGGCTTCGGCGTAGGCTTGCTCCCGCTCGATCAGCTCGTCCAGGTGTGATCCGGTGTGTTCCGCGGCGGGAAGCGGAAGGACGACGTCGCTTCGGGCGTTAATATAAAAGGGATTTCCTTTTTCGTCCGCTGCATCGCGAATGGCCCGAATGCGTTCGCACTGATCATCGATCGAATAGAGACCATCGCCGTCGACGACACGATCTTCAAAATTAATTCCGACCGCGCCGGCATCAATCACACGTTCGATATTTTTGCGAAGCTCGTCAGTCGCGACCGCGTATCCACCTTCGAAATCGAGCGACACCGGCAAGTCAACATTGTTAACGATTCGCCTCAGATTTTCGATAACAAGATCAAGCGGCACATTTTCGCCGTCTTCGTAGCCGTTCGTGATAGCAACGGCGTAACTGCCAGTTGCAATGGCCTTCGCGCCGACGTCTGCGAGTGCTTTCGCCGTGCCGGCGTCCCAGACGTTGAAGATAATGAGCGGGTCGCCCTTTTTATGAAGCTCTCTGAATGCGCGAGCTTTCTCTTCCTGACTTGCCATATTGTTTGTAAATCGATGCCTAATATAACTCTTTTTCGCCCGGCGGACGCGTTTTCCAGCGCTTGTGTATCCAGAGCCATTGTTCGGGATACTCACGGACCAGCTTTTCGACCTCGCTTGTAAATGCTGCGGTCGTTCTCAAAATATCTGCCTCGCGGTTACCGGAAAGGGCCGGTTCGATTACGCTCCCTTGAATAACGCGATAATGACCTGCGGCCTGATCCCATACACACGCAATCGGAACTATTAGGGCGTTGGTTCTCATCGCGAGAAGCGCCGGGCCGGCCGAAGTGCAGGCCGGAATTCCAAAGAAGGGGACGAACACGCCCTCTTTCGGGTGCGCGTTCACGTCGGCAAGCACGCCTAGGAGACCGCCGTGGCGAAGAACCTTAACAGCTTCGGAGACCGAATTCGATTTGTTGATCGGCCGGTTGCCAAACCGCGTGCGATTTTTGAGCGTCAACTCTTCGATCAGAGGATTATCGAGCGGACGCGCGAGGTAGCTGATGGGCCCGTGAGCCGCAGAATAAGCGAATACAAGCATCTCCCAATTTCCAAGGTGCGGGCTGAGAAGTATTGCTCCGCGGCCCTCGGCCCTGATCCGCTCGTGCTCGGCAATTTGTTCGAGCGTGAAATCAAAATGGACCAGTTTAGCAAGGTCGTCGCGTGAGTAGCTGCCGAATTTACTCGTGTCGGCGAGCATACGGCCGAGGTTCTCGAATGTACCTTTGACGATGGCCAGCCGCTGTTCGGGCGATGTGCCCGGCAGCGCTATTTCAAGGTTGCGTTCGGCGATCCGGCGAAGACGCCCGAGAACGCGATAACCGATCCGCGAGACAAGCGTCGTCGTCGAGGCCGCTAGCCCACGCGGGATCGAGCCGATGACGCCAAAGAGCGTTCGGGCGGCGATAAATTCCGCCCGGATCTGGGTCTTGCTCTTGGGTGCCATCTACGCTGAATTTAATTGGAAAACCGCCGAAACGCCAGAACAGCGTTAAGGCCGCCGAAAGCGAATGAATTTGATAGCGCTGCTTCCACGTCAGCGTCAACCGGCGCGTTGGCGATGATATTTAGATCACATTCAGGATCGCGCTCGTTAAAATTTGCGTTTGGCGGGAGCTTTCTGTTCTTCATCCCCAGAACGGTCGCGGCCGCCTCGATCGCACCGGCCGCGCCGAGCGTGTGTCCGTGCATCGACTTAGTCGAACTAACATAAATTTCCTGAGTCCGATTGCCAAACACCTGCCGGATGGCGGAGGATTCCATCGCGTCGTTGGCCTGAGTCGCGGTCCCGTGCGCGTTGATATACCCGACAGTTTCCGGGGCGATGTTGCCGTCGGCGAGCGCGGACCGCATTGCCTTTGCGGCTCCGGTAGCCAGCGGCATGGTCAGATGATGAGCGTCGGCGGACATCCCGCAACCCGCGATCTCAGCGTAGATCTTTGCTCCGCGCGCCATGGCTGCTTCGGCTGTCTCCAGGACGAACATCGCCGCTCCTTCGCCAAGGATCATGCCGCTCCGGTCTTTGGAAAACGGCCGACAGGTGTCTGGCGAGACAACGCGCATCGCTTCCCACGCTTTCAAATTGCCAAAGCAAAGCGGCGCTTCGCTGCCCCCGGCGACCGCCGCGTCGAGCGTGCCCTGCCTGATGAGCCAGAATGCCTGACCGATCGCATGATTTGCCGATGAGCAGGCCGTCGAGGTCGTAAAGGTCGGCCCTGAGAGTCCAAATTCCATCGACACATGACTGGCGACGGCGTTCGCCATCACCCTTGGAATGATCGTCGGCGGGTAACGCTGCTTTTTCTCAGCGTAAAGTTGGCGAAACTGTTCGTCTTCGGTTGTCTTTCCTCCGACACACGAGCCGGTGACGACGCCGGTCATTTCTTTCAGATCGCCAGTAAACGTAATACCCGAATCGGCGATCGCCTCGCGTGCCGCGACAACGCCGAATTGCGCGAAAGGATCGAGCCACAAAAGCGTTTTCTCGTCAAAATGCGAGTCTGCGTCGAAACCCTTTACTTCTGCGGCATTCTGAAATCGAAGGCTCGTGACGTCGGTTTTGGCGATCTGGCCGATGCCTGAGCGGCCATCGGCGAGCGATGTCCAAAACTCACCAACGTTGTTTCCAATACCCGAAACAACGCCGATACCGGTTATTACTACTTTTCTCATTCGGTGGGTTGAGCGGCTGGAGTTTTTGGACCGACGTTTGACTGTTCCTGGGGGTGATCGAGCAGCCATTGAATACCGTCCACGACTTCGGAAACGCTCTTCATTGACTCGACCTTATCGTCGGGGATCATTACGTTAAATTCCTCTTCCAGCTCAAAGATCAGGTTGAGTCCATCAAGTGAGTCGAGGCCGAGCTCGGCGAACGTCGTGTCCATCTTGATGTCTTCGCGCGGCACCTTCTTGAATTCGGAAAAGACGCGCATGACGCGTTCCGCAACCGAGCTTTCAGTCATATAAACAATCCTCGAAAAGGGTCAGATCTGAGCTAAAACGCAAATCTATCTCACCGTAATATTTTAGTCAAAAGAAGATCGATATAGGGCAAATTACAGAAGTCTTACAATCTCGGCCGCCGAGTTTTGTTAGCGTTTATACAGCGGGTCACGCGCGATCCGCTAATTTTTTGAGCAGAGCAAATATTAATCTAGTGCAAAACATAATCGACTTTACACCCTCACGCCCTGAGCGGCTTAATTGGAGCACGATCTTCTTCGTGTCCATTTTTCACCTGATGGCGTTTGTTTCGCTTTTTTATTTTAGTTGGCAGAATCTCGCCGCCTGCCTGATCGTAATGTGGATCGCCGGCAGTTGGGGCATCGGACTCGGCTATCACCGGCTATTGACGCACCGCGGTTTCAAGGCACCCCGCTGGCTTGAACGCTTTTTGGCGGTTTGCGGCACGCTCGCTCTTCAGTCCGGGCCCATCGCCTGGGTCACGACGCATCGCGTTCATCACGCGTTTACCGAAACCGATCGCGACCCTCATAGCCCGCGAAACGGCTCGTATTGGGCCCATATCGGCTGGATCTTTCGGGGCACGGCGCAGAACCAACCGGAAACAGCCGTTCAGCGCTACTCACCCGACCTGCTCCGCGACCCGTTTCTCCGTTTTATGGAGAAGTACTACTTCGTGACGCCCATGGTCGTTGCCGTTGCCTTGTTTGCGATCGGCGGATGGTCGATGGCCCTTTGGGGTATATTCATGCGGACCGTAATCGCTTGGCACTCGACCTGGCTCGTGAATTCGGCGACACACCTGTGGGGCAAGCGCCGCTTTGAGACCCGCGATGACTCGCGAAACAACGGGTTTGTTGCCGCGATCACATTTGGCGAGGGTTGGCATAACAATCATCACGCCTATCCGCGGTCCGCGCGTCATGGCCTCACTTGGCGCGAGATCGACCCAAACTGGATACAGATCCGGCTTCTTGAAAAGCTCGGGCTGGTAACGGATGTTTACGCCTTTGATCTTGCCGAGTACGAGTCGAAAAGAGAATTGAAAAAAGCGGCATAGCCAGACCGGAATTTCATCAGCGGCAGACGTAAATTGTCCATTTACGTTTGCCTTTTTCTTTTTTGCGGTTACCTTGATGGTATGCGGCGGCGTAAGTCAGCCATTTTCTTTCTGATCCTCGGCATCTGCCTCTCGGCGCTCGCCGTGGCGCTCAACGTTGGCTGGATCTTGCTCAATCTGCGCGAAGTAGTGCTTCTGATCATTGGCATCATCTTCTTCGCGATCATTATCACGGGTCTGATATTGAACACGATATTCCTGCTCCACGAAATTCGCCGCAACGAGCAGCACGACGCGTTCATCAACGCCGTCACACATGAATTGAAAACGCCTATCGCCTCGATCAAGCTCTATCTGGAAACGCTAAGGTCGCGCGAGCTGAGCGAAGATAAGAGACAAGAGTTCTATGGCGTGATGATGGCGGATGCGGACCGACTGCTCGGCACGGTGGAACAAGTTCTTCAGGCCGGCCGGACCCGCGAAAAGGACCGCGGCATGAAGATCGAAGAGTTTGATCTCGTGCCGCTGCTGGGTGAAACGATCCAGCTCGTGCGGACGCGGTATAATCTGGGCGACGGGTCCATCCGCTTTTCCGAGCCCGCCGCCCCTGTAAAGATATCGGGCGACCGCGATGAGATACAGACGGCCTTTAAGAACCTGCTCGACAATGCTGTCAAATATTCCGGCGTCGAACCAAAGATATCTGTTCGAATAAAACCCTCGCCCCTTGGCCGCGCCGATGTTTTTATTAAAGACAATGGCATCGGCATCGCGCCGACCGATCTGAAGCGGATCTTCAAGCGATTTTATCGAGCATCGGCGACCAAGACAAAAGGCACCGGTCTTGGCCTGTCGATCGTTCAGGCGATAATTGTAAGACACGGCGGCCGCGTCGGCGCCGAGAGCAAAGGCGAAGGCAAGGGCAGCACGTTCTGGGTGCAACTGCCGAGATCATGAAAAAGATTCTCATCGTAGAAGACGAAAAGCATCTTGCCGACGGCCTCAGATTTAATCTCGAGGCCGAGGGTTACGACGCGGTCGTCGCGGACAACGGCGAAGCGGCGCTTGAGGAGCTTGCCGCGGGGCAATTTGACGCGATCGTGCTGGACATAATGCTGCCCGGGATAGATGGCTTTGAAGTTACGAGACACCTTCGTGGGCGTGCGGATTACACGCCCGTGCTGATGCTCACCGCTCGCGGACGCCCGGAAGACGTGCTCGAAGGTTTCGAAGCCGGCACCGACGATTACCTGCCCAAGCCCTTTGACCTCAATATTTTCGTGGCTCGACTTAACGCTCTCCTGCGCCGCCGTGGCTGGTTCGAGCGGCAGGCACAGTCGCCGACACCCGATATCGAATCCGTCAACGGCCGAACGATCGACTTTCCAAACCTCGTAATGCTGATCGAAGGCAACGGCGAACCGGTCCATCTCACATTGATGGAGGCAAAGCTTTTGCGCTATTTGATCGTCAATGAGGGCCGTGCCGTCTCGCGAAACGAGATCCTGGAAAAGGTCTGGGAGCTTCAGGAAGACACCGATACGAGAGCGATCGATAATTTCGTCGTCCGGCTTCGCAAATATCTTGAGGACGAACCGAATGATCCAAAGATCGTGCAAACCGTCCGCGGTGTCGGCTACAGGTTTGCTCGACCGGCAAGCTGATCGCGAAATTCGCGCCGGGCGATTACTTTGATCCTGGCGCGCCAACCTTCGTGCAGCTCAAATCGCCACAGCTCGATCTCGGGCGCCAGCGATCGCGCAAACATCTCATAATCGCGATGAAAGCTCAGGGCCGGTGCGACGAGATAGACCAGCACGGGTTTATCGAGTATCTTGCGGCCGTCGAAAAGGTCGGCTTCCTGCAAGATGCCGCGTCGCCGCTGCAGCTCGATCTTGCGCCAGTAGTCGGCCGCCTGGAGGACCATCTCGCGGTCCGGATGCGTTTTTAGCTCGATCACGACCAGCCGCCCGTCACGACGCAAAGCCAGAAGATCGATCTTGTCGTTCGACGCA
>DASXPW010000072.1:0-2173 GCA_036493385.1 Pyrinomonadaceae bacterium | reverse complement strand
AAATTGAGGAAGCCGCAGGACTTCTTCATTCGTAATGGTTTTCCGTACATTCGGATCTTCTGTCTGCAGCCCGGCGTTTTCGGCCTGGACCGTAACGACCTCGCTGATGCCGCCGGCCTCAAGCGTTATATCCTGGCCCTTTATCGCTTCGGCATCGACTTTCACATCGTCGACAACTCTCTTCTTAAAGCCCTGCTGCTCGACGGCGAGCGAATAGAGTCCGGGAGCGAGCCCCGTAAATCGATAAAACCCCTCGGCGCTTGCCGTCGTCGTCTGGGTCTGATTTGTCTCTTTATTGGTTAGTGTCACGGTTGCGCCGCCTACGACGCCGCCGGCGGTGTCGGTGACGGTTCCCTGCACGCCCGCCCGAAATTGGGCCAAACCGGTTGCTGTAAAAAACAAAATGATCGCGAGTCCGATAAAAAGATGTGAAAATTTCGCTGCGTTTCTCGGCATGGTTCCTCCAGGTTCGAGCTTGGCCTTAGAATGGTCCAGTTGTATCAAATAGCCGAGCGAGTACCTCCTTCGGCCTATAGAAAGGGAGTCGAGATCGACGACGTAAATCGTTTTACTAAATCGTTTTAGTAACTTTTTTATAGCGCCTTCCGAGTTGGACTGTCAAGTCATTTTTGAGGTCGAGATCTTTTACGAAGCGTCTGTAAATGCTTCTGCAACCTAAACTTCCGGGAAATAAGGCGCTCAATTGGTAATACCAATTAGCTTGCGATCGCACGCCGCATCTGAATTGGCGTTTTTGCCACCCGCTGATCCATGTGCCAATATTGCCGCATGCCGCGAAAGGGCGACGTCAAAAATATCCGGCCTGCCCCGCCGAGACCAGACGGAGAGGCCGTGAGCCTGAAGCAGCTCGCTCATCATCTCGGGCTGTCCACAACTACCCTATCGCTGGTATTAAACGACGCTCCGGCGGCCGTGTCGATCCCGCAGGACACAAAGGACCGCATCTTTAAGGCGGCGAAGGAGCTCAAATACCGGCCAAACTACCTTGCCCGATCACTGCGCGTGCAGCGAACGCATACTTTCGGCGTGATCGTGCCCGAGCTAAGCGACGGATACTCGGCAATGGTCCTCAACGGTGTCGAGTCCGAGCTCTCTAAGGAGGGCTATTTTTATCTCACTGCCAGCCACCTGCACCGCGACGATCTGCTCGAGGAAAACCCGCGAATGCTGATCGAGCGGCGCGTCGAGGGCATTATTGCGGTCGATACGCCTATCAGATTCGAGCCCGTACTGCCGATCGTGAATGTCTCGGGCCATGATGAGATCGACGGCGTCACAAATGTCGTGCTCAACCATCGGCACGCGGCCGAGCTCGGCATCGGGCATCTTTACAACCTCGGGCATCGTCGGATCGCGGTCATCAAGGGCCAGCAATTCAGCTCAGACACAGAAGAGCGTTGGGTGACGATCAATGATGCCGCGCGCCGACGCGGCATTGCGATCGATTCGCGGCTTACGGTCCAGCTCACGGGCGATTCGCCCTCGCCTGAGGTCGGCTATGAGGCAACCAGGACGCTGCTTGCCCGCGGCGAACGGTTTACCGCCGTTTTTGCATTCAACGATATTTCGGCGATTGGCGCCATTCGCGCGCTCGAAGAAATGGGCCTCCGCGTGCCGCATGACGTCTCGGTTCTGGGATTTGACGACATCTATGCCGCCGCGTTTCATAATCCCGCGCTGACGACCATCAAACAGCCGCTTTTCGAAATGGGCCGTCTTGCCGCGCGAACATTGCTCGATCGTCTGAAGGCCGACAATGAATCAGAGATCACCGCGACGCTTAGTGTTGAGCCTACTCTGATCGTGCGGCAGTCGACCGCAAGAGTTTCGAGTCCGACATCGTAATTTCAATCGAAAGACCCTCCGAACCGCTCCAGACTGGTACAGTCTGGTATGCTGGTACACCGGCACTTAAGTCCTCTATTTACAAGAGTAAGGTGTACCAGTCAGGTAACTGGTACAGCCATAGGGCCGCTCAGCGAACTAGCTCTATTTCGGTGCTGTCTTCAGGAAGGTCGGCACGGAGGCGATGGGTCGCCGAGTCGTAGGCAAACTTCAACACCGCGCCGTCGGCCCGCATCTCACGCGGCGCGGCGGTCAGCCCAACGACCTCGAGACTGCGGATCGGCTGACCGGAGTAGGTTCCGATACG
>DASXPW010000071.1:0-12710 GCA_036493385.1 Pyrinomonadaceae bacterium | reverse complement strand
TGTTTGAAGGCGAGCGGCGCCGGATACTGGGAATTCAACTAAAAAACGGCGCAATTTTGCCTAAGCACAAAGCTCCTGAGCCGATCACGGTCTTATGTCTCGACGGCGAGGGAACTTTCTACGCCGGAGATGAGCTTGAGGAGTCTCAAAAAATGAAGCGCGGAACGCTCGTGACACTTGCCGCCGGCGTCGAGCATGAGGCGCGTGCCGAGCCTGAACTCCATTTGCTGGTGACAAGATTTATCGGCGATTAGGTTCGCAGAATCACATCGATCTCACACTTGCCAGAATTGCATCTAACCCGTTTATGAAACGCGATATCGAAAACCGCGCCGACATCGATCTGTTGATGACGGAATTCTACTCAACCGCGATGGTCGACAATACCATCGGCTATATCTTCACCGACGTCGCAAAGCTCGACCTCGACCATCACCTGCCGATCATTGGTGATTTTTGGGAGACGCTGCTGTTCCAGGCGGGAAAGTACTCGCGCTACGGCCGCAACCCATTAATGGTCCATGCAGAATTAAATGAAAAGACACCGCTAAGAGCCGCCCATTTCGCACGCTGGCTCGAGATATTTACCGAGACGATCGATCAGCTTTTCGCGGGGGAACGAGCGGAGTTTTTGAAATTTCGAGCGAGTATGATTGCAGATCGGATGCTGCACTTTATTGGCGCTCGGCATGCGGGACTCGGAGCTACCGCCGGCGACGTCGACTGAGCCCCAGTTCGCTGCCCAAACCATTTTTGTGACTATTTCTGTGACCGTTCTCATGATCGATCTCGGGAAAGTACTTAAAGCCCGTCGACTCGACAAGGTCGGGATATTTGTTTTGCAGGTGCCTGACAACTATCTTCGGGTTTTGGAACATATTGAATGCTTTGAAAAGCAGCAGTTCGAAGCTCGATGATTCGATCCAGTCGACGTCGCGAGTAAAGCCCGTCACCATCGAAACGCGGGTCTGCTCTACGAAATCCCTTACGGCCGTCGGATTCCTCAGAGTGCTGCATGTTCCAAAATGGATGATCCAGTTGGTAAAGCGGTGGTTCATCATCCCGGCAAGTTCGGGCAGCTTCACCCGGTCACGATGCAGATGGATCCGCCCCGGCGAGCCGTGAAAAGCAAAATACAGAATGCCGTAGTTTCGCTTGCACAGCAGATTGAGGTTGTATTGCAGCTCTTCGCGGGTATTGCATGTTAAATGGCTGAATTTCGACTCCATGGTCTTCGAGATCAACTCCAGAGTCGGTAAAACATTGAGCTTATTCTCGATATGGCCATTCCACATCGATTCGAGACAGGCAATATTTCGCTTTCTATACCTCATTTAAGTGACTCAGGTGCGACAAACACCGCGGCTGAAAACGATACGAACAAGATCACGCTAACGAACGCATTTGTTGTAAAAAACGCGGCGTTCATTCGGCTCAGGTCCTTCGCCGAGACCAGCATGTGCTGATAAATGAGTAAAATTCCCACGGCGATGACGCCTGCGAGAGCCGGCCAGCCCAGCCCGCTCAGCCCATAAAGCAGCAACAGCGCGACAAACGCCTGGACGTGAAACAAACGAGCTATCCACAGCGCCCGCGGAACGCCAAATGCTGCAGGAATTGATCTTAGCCCCGCACGCCGGTCAAATTCATAGTCCTGACAGGCATACATTACATCAAATCCGGCCGTCCACATCAGTACTAATAGAGACAAAAGCAGCGGTATTTCGGAATCGATCGAGCCTCTGACCGCGATCCAGGCTGCCGACGGTGAAATGGCCAGCGCCCAGCCTAAAAACAGATGCGAAAGCGATGTGTAACGCTTCGCGTAGGAATAGCCGATGATGCTCGCCAGTGCAACGGGTGACAGAGCTAAAGTCAACCAGTTCAATGAATAAGCCGCCGCCAGAAATAAAATGACCGAGGCGATGAAGAACGCCCAGGCGAAATTTATCGATAATTTGCCGCTTGGCAATTCGCGCCCGGCCGTCCGCGGATTTTCCGCGTCGATCTCGCGGTCCGCAATGCGGTTAAAGGTCATCGCCGCCGATCGAGCCCCGACCATTGCGAGCGTTATCCCTATTATTTGCCGCAATTGCGGGATGCCGTCGGCAGCCAGCACGGCGCCTAGAAAGGCAAAAGGAAGCGCAAAGAGGGTATGCTCGAATTTTATCATTCGAAGCGTCGTCCCCAGCTTTTTCCAAAAAGCCGCCATCTGCCAAACCCTTACCTCTAGAGGTGTGGCTAGATTCTAGCGAACCACGTCGGATTTCCACAAGTGGAAAAGGAATGTTTTATTTTTGACGTTAACCGCCGGTACGGGCGCTGGACAGCCGCCCGGCGTGTCGGCGGACCGCGTCCGAGACATTTCGGTTTTTCGAGATGGCGATCAGATCGCGGATCTGCATTCGGTTCATCAGCGACATCGCGTTCCCGATAGGCGTACGAGGGTTCTTTACGAGGTTATGAACGATAGTGTAACTGCGCATCCATTGCCGATTTGTCGCGATGCCGCGCAGAACGTCTTCGGTGATCGTACGCATTGCCGCGATCGACTCGACTTCCTGTTCGGTTATGCGGGGATTGTTTGCGACGCCCTGTGAAACCAGCCGGTTCGGATCTCGAATGAGGATATTTCGTGCTTCGCGATCGCCCTTTTGCGCCATTCGCATCCGGTCCTTTACGTTCATCTTCATGATCCGGTTTAGCATCGAAACGCGCTCAGCGACGTAGCTGCCCTCATCGCTTTGCAGCTCGCCGAGTATCTTTTCAAACGCGGCCTTTCGCTCGGCGGCGGTTTCCTCATAGATCTCTTCGATGTACTCAAGGGCCAGCCATGAGTCGTCTGTCTCGCGGTCCGGTACTTCGATGTGCGAGGCGATAAAGAGAGCATCCTCTTCCGACATGTCCGAGCTGCCGATCGATGATGCAAATTCGGCCTTTTCGATAAACTCGGCGGCCGCGTCTTTTCCCTGCGCGCGCAGCTCGTTTGCGATCTGCGCGGCGCCGCGTTCCTTTTCGAAGAATTCACGTTTTGTTTCGAGCGCTCGGCGTTCGGCGTCGGGCGTGCGATGCGGGTTCGAAACGATCGCGTCGATCAGCAGGGGCATCTGCACCAGCAGCTGCTGATTTAACGCGACAAACTCCAACAGCGCGCCGCTCGACGTGCTTTTTGCGAAATCGACTATCGATTCGGCGGGTGTCGACCGGCTGACGATCAACGCTTCGTAGAGCGTTTTCGGCATAGCGGGCCGCCTGACAAGATGCGAGAGGACCGCTGGTGAGAGTTGGTCGGCACGGACGAGCGTTTCGATCGACGCCGTGTTCTGCGAAACGATCGTGGAAGTGGCCGTTCGAGCCAGTTCCGCGTCCTTACCATCGGCGAGAGCGACGAGCACCTCAAGCAGGTCAGCCTGCGGCAGAGGCAGGATGCCCCGCGCGGCGGCCAACTTGACCGGCTGCGGCGCGGTCCCGTTCAAGAGCGGTGCTATCGCCGGATTTTGAGGTCTCTGAGATGACATCGGGTCACGAACTAAGCGAGGACAAAAAAGGTGGCGTCGGCAGGAAACAAAGTTCACGCCACCGACATTTTATCACATTACGTATGCCGCTTGACTAAAGATTTCCGGCCACATACCGTAGAATTCAAGGAGCCAGCGTAGGAATAATTGATGGTAAAACAAGAGTTAGAGAGCCTCATTAAGGATAAAAATGCGACCGTCGGCGTTGTCGGTCTGGGTTATGTCGGGCTCCCGTTGATCGTCGAATTTGCGCTCAAGGGCTTTCGCGGCGTCGGCTTTGAGGTCGACCGGGCAAAGGTCGATCAACTAAACGCGGGCACGTCGTACATACCGGATGTGCCGTCCGAGAACGTCAAAAAATGCGTCGACGGCGGTAAGCTGTCCGCCACGACCGACTTTAGCTGTCTGGGCGAATGCGACGTCATCATCATCTGCGTCCCGACGCCCTTGCGAAAGACCAAGGACCCGGACATGTCGTTCATCCTCTCGGCCGGCGATCAGATCAAGAAATACAAACGGCCCGGCCAGCTCGTCATTCTCGAATCGACGACCTATCCGGGCACCACGGACGAAGTATTGCAGCCGATGTTGGAAGAAGGCGGAGCCGAGCTGGATAAAGATTTCCTCCTTGCGTTCTCGCCCGAACGCGTCGACCCCGGCAACCCGGAGTTTCAAACGCACAATATTCCAAAGGTGGTCGGCGGCGTTTCCAAAGACTCGACCGAGGCGGCTGCGCTGCTTTACCGGCAGATCGTCAACGAAGTGCATCCCGTTTCGTCGGCCCGCGTCGCCGAGGCCTGCAAACTGTGGGAAAATACCTTCCGCGCGATCAATATCGGCATGGCCAATGAGATGGCCCGCCTCTGCAACGCCCTCAACATCGATACCTGGGAGGTCGTCCGCGCAGCAGCAACAAAGCCCTTCGGCTTCATGCCGTTTTTCCCTGGCCCGGGCATCGGCGGCCACTGCATCCCGCTCGACCCGCATTACCTTTCGTGGAAGGCGCGTCAGCATGGCTTCGATTCGCAATTTATCACGCTGGCCGAGAACATAAATTCGTCAATGCCGAAATACGTGGCCGGCCTCGTCCGCGACGCCCTCAACGACGCCGAAAAGTCCGTTAAGGGCGCCAAGATCCTGATCCTCGGCGTCGCCTACAAAAAAGACATCGACGACATGCGCGAGTCGCCCGCGCTGTCGGTCATCGACCTGCTGCGCGCGCGCGGCGCCGACGTCATGTATCACGACCCGTACGTCGACGAAGTGACCTTTGACCACGCCTACACCATCGGCGACGGCGAGCCGCTTCGCAATCGGGAATTGACCGACGAGTTAATAAAAGAGTCTGACTGCATCGTCATCTGCACCGCGCACTCCGCCGTCGACTACGAACGCCTCTGCACAAACGCCAAGCTGATCGTCGACACCCGCAACGCCCTCTCAGAGGACCACCGCAACTGCGCCAAAGCAAAGATAATCAGGCTTTAGGATCCGCGGGAAGATTTTTCGTGTGAGTTCGTGGTTCCTGCGTTTTACCTTCGGAAGAAGGAACCAAGAAATGACACGAAGATCCGCGAACCAAAACAAGCAAAAAAGGCGCGCCACCGTCCCTAAATGAATTAGGGAAGTTCCTAAATGGTTCAGGGAAGCCCGTCAGCCATCAAGTGGCGTCCCTAAATCGCCCACGAACATCCCTAAATGATTTAGGTACGCCAGTAAATGATTTACTAACGCCAGTAAATGACCTACTGACTCCAATGAATGATTTACTAACGCCAATAAATGACTCACTGACGCCAATAAATGATTTACTAACGCCAGTAAATGATTTACTAACGCGAATAAATGACCGACGGTTTACGGCGAATCACTCAAAAACCTCAATAAATGGCCCATTTTGACGAATTTCCCATAAACCGCCGCTCTTGAACGGCCAACCTCGCCCTAATTCTCCATTCTCGATTCTCAATTGTTCCGCACGGCGCCGGTCGAGTTTTTATGGTTTCTTTTCGTCGCTTTTTACCGCGTTGCCTTCCATGGGGTATTTGGCGCCTTTCCAGGCGGCGGTCCCGCCGAGGAGGGCGGCTGCGTTTTTGATTCCTTTGTCGATCATCTGAGCTACCAAACTGGCACTCGTGTGTTCGTTCGGTCAAGAACAGTAGACGATGATCTTTTGCTTGGTCTTTAGGTCCTTTAGATGGGAGTCGAGCTTGTCGTAAGTGATATTGACAGCACCCTTAATATGCTCGTCATTGTAAGCATCTGCCGGCCGCGCGTCGATGAAGTATCCGCTACCGTCGTCAAACGCTTTCTTGGCATCTGCCAGCGTGACGCGCGGGACCTCTTCGGCAGGCGGAGGCGTCGGGATCGGTTGGACGTTTGCGGTCGCCGGAGCCACTGCCGGTGCCGAATTTTCGGCCGTAACTGCCTCATTTGAAGCATTTGCGACTGGCCGCGCGCAGGCGATGACGACAACCAAAGCCGCAAGAAAAACCATGAAGATGAGGTAACGCATAATACTTATTAGCGAACTGATTTTAAACAACCACCCCGCCCTGCCGGGCACCCCTCCTTTGAAAGGAAGGGAGCTTTAGGAAACTACTTTTCGCCAAATGCCTCGAGCACCTCGTCGGCGTGCTCAGAGACGTTTACCTTGTCAAAAATTTTGGCAATTTTGCCCTGCTCGTCGATCAAAAAAGTCTTGCGGTTCGTGCCCATATACTTTTTCCCGTACATCGACTTTTCGCCCCAGACCCCGTAATCATTGACGATTTCTTTGTCCGTGTCGGCCAAAAGCGTGAAAGGCAAGTCGAATTTCGAAATAAATTTCTGATGCGACTTTTCATCGTCGGTCGAGACGCCCAGCACGCGAATGCCTTTATCGCGATACACCGCATCCGAATCGCGGAACGAGCAAGCCTCCTTTGTGCAGCCGGGCGTGTCGTCCTTCGGGTAAAAATAGAGCACCACCCTCTGGCCCTTTAGATCCGATAGTTTGACGGTGTTCCCGTCCTGATCTTTTGTCGAAAAATTAGGGGCTTTGTCACCTTCTTTTAGCATTTTTTATTCAACGATAGATAAAATACTCCTCTTGTGGACTTTGAGGAGCCGTTCGAATTTAAAATTATATCACGCAAAGACCGCAAAGAACGCTTCCTTCCTGAGTTTAGCGGATCGAGCGGTCGGTGAGCTCTTTTGCCCATACCAGGGCAATTTGCAGAGATCATCGATCGACTGCCCATCTGCCAGCCTGTGCAGTGTCAAGATTTGTAAAAACAGGGCGTAAAGGCATTTGCGGCATTGCGCCCGATGGTGTTTCGGTGCTATTAGTAACGCGCTGATTATTACAATGATTGGACCCGAGACAGGTTTCATCAGTCACGGCCCGAGGCCCCGCCCATCATAAGCGCGTCGGGAGCGGTCGCGAGATCATTTTCTATTCATAAACAATTTGGAGGAATCAAGGAGATGAGAAGACTCGCTTCATATCTTTTCATTTGCGGTTTATTTTTGACGGTATTGGCGATCGCGGGTGTCGCGCAGGACAACCCGACCGAGACACCGACGGCGCCGACAGGGCCGGTCGGGCGTCCGACGCCGTCACAGGAACCGCAGCCGTACGAAAGGATAATTACTAAAGACGCCAAATCAAAGAAAGGCATCTTTACAGTCCACCAGGTCAAAGAGAAGTATTATTATGAGATACCCAAGAGCGAAATGGGGAAAGATTTCCTATGGGTCTCACAGATTCAGCGGACGACGCTCGGCGTCGGCTACGGCGGCCAGGCCTTGGGAAATCGAGTTGTGCGTTGGGAACTCGGTGAAAACAACCGCGTATTTTTGAAGAACGTTAACTACAGCATCGTCGCCGACCCAAAGCTGCCTGTCGCGCAGGCCGTCGCGGACGCCAATAATGAGTCGATATTGATGGCCTTTCCGGTCGCGGCGTGGGGCCCGAACAACGACTCGGCGGTCATCGACGTGACGCGGCTGTTTACGACCGACATTTATGAGTTCAGTGCGAAACAACGACTGAGTGCGACCGCAATGGACCCGACGCGATCGTTTATCGAGCGCGTCTCCCCGTATCCGCAAAACATCGAGGTAGAGGTAACGCAGACGTACACGCGTAATCCGTCCCCGGCGGGCGGTGGAGGCGGTCAGGGCCCGGGCGGCGGTAACCAACAACAGCAGGGTATGCCGCCGGGAAGCGCGAGCGTCGTGCTGCATCACAGCATGATCAAGCTGCCCGAAGATCCGATGATGCCGCGTCTGTTCGACGAGCGGGTCGGGTACTTTTCGACAAGCAATTACGACTTTGGCCGCGACGCGCAAAAGGCCGAGCAGCGAACATTTATCACCCGCTGGCGGCTCGAGAAAAAGGACCCGAACGCGGAATTGAGCGAGCCGGTCAAGCCGATCGTTTATTACATTGATGCGGCCACGCCGATGAAATGGCGGCCGTATCTGATCGCCGGTGTCGAGGCATGGCAGAAAGCGTTCGAAGCGGCTGGATTCAAAAACGCGATCATTGCCAAGGTCGCGCCGACCAAGGCAGAGGACCCGGATTTTAGCCCTGAGGACGTGCGTTATTCGGTGATCAGATGGCTGCCGTCGACGATCGAAAACGCGGTCGGACCGCATATTCACGACCCGCGGACAGGCGAGATATTGGATGCGGACATCCAGTTCTATCACAACGTAATGAACCTGGCGAAGGACTGGTATTTCCTGCAAGTAGGACCGCTTGACAAGCGAGCGCAGAAATTCCCGATCCCGGATGAACTGATGGGCAAGCTGCTGCAATACGTCGTTTGTCATGAGGTCGGACACACGCTCGGTTTTCAACACAATATGAAGGCCAGTTCAGAGTATCCGCAGGAGAAGATACGTGATGCGGCTTGGCTGCACAAGATGGGCCACACACCGACACTGATGGACTATTCGCGGTTCAACTATGTCGCGCAGCCTGAAGACAATATCGCGGTCGAAGATCTCATTCCCGGCATCGGGCCGTATGACGTCTGGGCGACCGAGTGGGGCTATAAGCCGATCCCGGAAGCAAAAACGCCCGATCAGGAAAGATCGATCCTCGACAGTTGGGCGCGTCAGCAGGACGAAACGCCGTGGTATCGATTTTCGACAGATGGCTCGGCCGGCTCGGACCCCGGCGAAGAGACCGAGGCGGTCGGCGACCAGGACGCCATCAAATCGACGGCGCTAGGACTCAAGAACCTGCAGCGTGTGTCGAAGATGCTCGTTCCTGCAACGACCGGCGACCGAGGCGCCAATTATGACGACCTTTCAGAGATCTACGGCCGAATGCTCGGACAGTGGGGCCTCGAGATGAACCACGTCGCCAACATCGTGGGTGGATTCAGCTCGCAGGAGAAGCATATCGGGCAGACGGGCGTGAGGTTTACGCCGATGCCGGCCGAGCATCAGCGCGATGCCGTGCGGTTTCTGAACGAAAATGCCTTTGCGACGCCAACGTGGGCGATCGACAAAGACATCCTGCGAAAGATAGAGCCGACCGGCGCGCTCAGCCGCGTTCGCAACGCTCAGAGCAGCGTGTTGAACAATCTGCTTTCGAGCCCTCGTTTCTCGAGACTGATCGAACAGGATGCGCTCGACGGAACAGCCTCGTATCAGGCCGCTGATTTTCTGGCGGATGTGCGAAAGGGCGTCTGGGGCGAGATCGATGCTCCGTCACCGGTGATCGACGCTTACAGGCGAAACCTTCAACGGGCGTATCTCGATGTCGCGAACAACAAGTTGAACGCAGGACCGCAGGCATTACCGCAAGGTTTGCCCGCTAATCTGCGAGCGCTGTTTGCGACAAGCGGCGATGAGAAGGAGTTTTACCGCGCGGAGCTTCGCACACTTCAGGCGTCTGTGACCAGGGCCCTTCCACGCGCGAAGGATGCTGCAACGCGCGTGCACCTTGCGGCTGTCCGGGACGAGATCACCGAGATCTTGAACCCGAACAAGGAACGAGTCGAGACGGCGACCGGCAATGTTAATCGCCGTGCATTGGAGATACTCGACGAGTTTTTGAACCCTACATCGTGTTTTCCTGATTACGAGATCAAGCCGTAAGCTTGATCTTTGATACGGAAGGGGCTGTCCAGAAAGTTGTTCTTCTGTGTCTTCGTTCTGTGAATTCTGTGTTCAATTCTTAAGATCATTAAGAGAAAACCACAGAACCCACAGACCCGAACGACACAGATCGTATCCGACTTTTCAGACATCCCCTTTCTTTTAGTACTAAAATGTCGCATAAAACCAATCTATACGATGGCGCATACGGTAACTGCGGTCGCCACCTCGGGCCGCAGGCGCGACGCCCGCGAAAAGCGGTGGGAAGCTCTGAAACACCTCGAGGGCGAAGAACAATTTACCGGTCTGCAAGCATTTCTCTCGACCGTTCACAAGCTGACGCGCGAACGCCGTCTATCGCACTTTGCTTTTCTTGCCAAAAAATAAGATAAGAATATCGCCCTGATCTAATAAGTATCCAGTCATTTGTCGGAGGATCATTTGAAATGAGACTGTGTCGTTCATTTACACTGTTCGTGTTGTTGTCGTTCTGCTGTAGTCCCATAACTACTCTCGCGCAGAATCCGCAGTACCCCGAATATCCAAGCGAAACGCCGGACAATTTCAAACCGACGAATTATGGTTTCGAGTACGAGCGGCGGGAGGTGATGATCCCTATGCGCGACGGCGTGAAGCTGCACACGGTGATCCTCGTGCCGAACGGCTCAAAACGGGCACCGATCCTGATGACGCGGACACCGTACAATGCAACGGCGTTGACGACTCACGAACAAAGCATTCATCTCGGGCCGACGCTGCATTACAACAACGATCTGTTTGGCGTGTATGACAACGCGGCGGACGTGATCATTGACGGCGGCTATGTCCGCGTCGTGCAGGACATCCGCGGAAAATACGGCTCGGAGGGCGACTATGTAATGAATCGACCTCTGCACGGTCCGCAGAATCCGACGCCGGTGGATGAGTCGACCGACACATACGACACCATCGACTGGCTGGTAAAACATGTTCCCGAAAGCAATGGAAAAGTAGGCATACTCGGCATTTCGTACGACGGCTTCCTGCCATTGATGGCCGTTGTAAATCCACATCCCGCACTGAAGGTGTCCGTGCCGATGAACCCGATGGTCGACGGCTGGATGGGTGACGACTGGTTTCACAACGGGGCGTTTCGACAGATCGGGCTCTCGTACATCTATGAGCAAGAGGCGACGCGCGACAACTCGTCGCTTTGGTGGACGGGGAATTACGACGACTACGATACCTATCTGCGCGCCGGCAGCGCGGGCGCTCTTGCCAAGGAACGCGGCATGGACCAGATCGGATTCTGGAAAAAGATCGCCGAACACCCGGCATACGATAAATTCTGGCAGGACCAGGCAATGGACAAGGTGCTTGTCGCCCAGCCCCTAAAGGTGCCGATGATGATAGTCGACAGCCTCTGGGACCAGGAAGACATCTCCGGCGGCATGGCCGTGTACAAAGCGCTGCGATCAAAAGAGAACGCTAACAACATGCTCTATCTCGTAATGGGCCCATGGCATCACGGTCAGGAAATACGCGAGGGCGATCACCTTGGGCCGATAAAATTTGGCAGCGACACGTCAGCCTATTTCCGACGTCAGATACTTGCCCCATTTCTGGCTCATTATCTAAAGGACGATCAGCCGCCGATGAACGTTGCGAGGGTAAATGCCTTTGAGACCGGCGCAAACCATTGGCGGCAGCTGTCTGACTGGCCGTCAGGCTGCGCAAGCGGCTGCTCGATCAAACCAACGCCAGTGAATCTGGGCTCGAGCGGGAGCGCGAGTCTCGGCGCGGCGGCGCGTGCAGCCGAGCCGTATGACGAATATATCTCAGACCCCGCAAAGCCCGTCCCGTATCGCAGCCGCCCAAACAGGCCCCAGGGCTACACGGAGGAGCTGAGCTGGTGGCGATGGCTGGTAGACGACCAGCGAGAGGCCTCTGGCCGAACTGACGTGCTAACGTACACGACCGATGTTCTGACGTCGCCCGTAAAGATCAGCGGTCAGCCACTCGTTAACCTCATCGCGTCGACAAGCGGGACTGATTCCGACTGGGTCGTTAAATTGATCGACGTTTATCCCGATGAGATGATGGGACAGCCAGAGCTGGGCGGTTATCAACTGCCGATATCGATGGACATCTTTCGCGGGCGATATCGCGAATCCTATGAGACGCCGAGAGCCATCGAGGCCAACGAGCCGCTCTTGTATAAATGGGCGTTGCCCAATGCGAACCATGTGTTCCTGCCCGGCCATCGGATAATGGTGCAAATACAGTCGAGCTGGTTTCCGCTCTACGATCGGAATCCGCAGACGTTTGTGCCGAACATAATGTTTGCTAAACCGGCCGATTATAAAAAAGCGACGCAGCGCATTTATCACGCGGCCGGGCAGCAGAGCTTTATCGAGCTGCCGGTTGTTGCGCAATAGTTGGTCCGGTGGCGTCGGAAAATTCATTTTAGAATCAGCCTGCACTATATGAAACGACCTGTAGCCTCGATCTTTATTGTCTTGACCTTACTGCTTGATCTACCGATCTTCGCGCAGGAACCGGTCGATGCGTCCGTCAATGCAAAGATCCGCGACGAGGGCTTGAATCGGTCGCGGGTGCTCAAGACATTTGAGCATTTTACCGAGGCGATCGGACCGCGGCTGACCGGCTCGCCCGCGGCAAAGGCGGCCGATGACTATGCGGTCGATATATTGAAGGAGTGGGGCATCGGAAATGCGCATCTTGAGCCATGGCAATTTGGACGCGGATGGCAGCTTGAGAAGGCGGCGATAGAGCTGACCGAACCGCGATACACGCCGCTGATCGGATATCCCGAAGCATGGTCTGCGTCGACCGCCGGCGAGATCGTTGGAACACCTGTCTTTATCGGGAACAAATCGCTAGCCGAGCTGCAGGCGATGAAGGGACAGCTTAAAGGCGCGATCGTTCTAAGCCAGCCGCTGCAGGATTCGTTCGAGCGCATCAACCGGCCGCAGCCGACACTGTCAGACGCGCCGGTCGCTATCGGCCAGCCTCGGCCGCCGGCAGGTTCATCGCCATTCATTACCAACGCCGCGACAAACAAGGCGATCTTTGAAACGGGAGCAGCGGTGA
>DASXPW010000070.1:0-2652 GCA_036493385.1 Pyrinomonadaceae bacterium | reverse complement strand
GGCCCGCGGGATGTCGCGGCGATTCTGCCGGTCGATAAAGATCTGACCCATGTCGGAGATGATCTTGCCGGCTACGAACCAGTCTCGTATCTCGGCCTTGGCGACGAAGACACCTTCGACCACTGCCCTGATCGCCGGGATGTCCATATAGCTAAGATGATTGACCACGAGAAAAAATGGCGGCCGAGGCACGGGGCCGATCACTTCGATCCGCATATTAGCGATGCGTGCAAAGCCGCGTGCCCAGTTGCGGTAGCAGAACTGTCGCCAGTACGGCTTATTTGGAATGACGAATGCGCCGACGAACCAGACGACGTAAGTCATGAACGTGAGGATGAGGAATGCGGGAAAACGGTAAACGGTACGAATATATTTCACTCGTTATCTGGGTCGTTTTTTTCGATCTTTCTAAAATTGTATCGCAGCAAAAACCGTGAGGCCAATGGTTTGCCGTTGCGCTCGGCCGGCCGCCAGTTCATTGCTCTGACGGTCTTTTCTACGCTTTCGTCGAGCCCGTATCCGGCCCATCGGGTTATTGCGATATTTTTGATCTCACCTTTATCGTCGAGATCGACCGTCGCCTCGACCGTGGCCGTTACGTCGTACAGATACGCCGTTCGCGTGTACTCAGGTTTGAATCGACGGTACGGAACGGGCGCGCGGAAGTTCTTTGATTCGAGCGTGCCGGCATCGGGAATCTGCTGGAATGCCGATGCTGGCTGCTCGAGGGGCTCAGATTTCCACGCGGCAGCGATCGATTCGAACAATTCATCGTGCACAAGCGCATGTGTGAGCCGATGTTCCGAGTCGGTCGCGTCGGCGCCGATCTGGCTGAACAGCTTCCAATTAACGAGCCGGCCTGTTCGCCCGCTAACCACAAAGAATGCTGCGAACGATTCCGAGTGGTCCGCTTTTTCCAGAGAGGCTCGCCGGAGCGTGCCGCTGCTTACAACAATAAAGAAGTCGCATCCCAAAAGGGCCGCCAGGTCGCGCGCCTCGTCGGTCGTCAGGTTAAATGCCTTTACTCGCTTGCCTGACGCGTCAAGCGCGGTCGCGCTCATTCCAAGATCTTGTATGCGAAATACGCCAGACAGAGCTGCCTTTGTGTTTGTCGCAACTGATTCGTCCAGGGCGGTGGCATTCGGTGTTAGGATCGCAACATGCTGCGCCGACGCCGAAAAACGCATCGCTGTAAGCAGCAGCAGCGCGACGATCGCGATCGGCCCAGGCCTAGTCGTGATAGAGCTTCGCGATCTCATTTGTAAGTTCGCCCGGGAAACAGACTCGGTGGATGCGATAACCCTTCTGAAGCCCGCGGACCGCGGCGCTGACTTCGGATATCTCGCGGATCGACGGCCTCGCATAACCTTCCTCGACAAAGATCAGGTCCTTCGGAGCGGAAGATCGCCGAGTATAGAAGTAGTACGGCGCATCGCCGCCCGTATCATCGACGAAATAATAATCAGGATCATAGCCAGCTGCCTCAACAACCTCACGTGCTCGGTCAATAAATTGCTCCCGTTCGGTCTCGGGCATGTCGAGATCGACCGCCTTGAACAGTCGCCTGTTCAAGAATCGCGCGGCGAGGTCGGCAAGTATTGTATCTTCAGACTGCTGCCATTGCTTGATATAGAAGAGGACGTCGTTGTCATCGAGAGAGAGATGTTCCGCGAGTGTCAGATGCTCGCCGCGAAGAACTCTTTCCATCGCCGAGTCCGGTCGAAACCAAAATGCAGCGCCGCTCTGATAAAGATCGATCGCTCGCCTGAGCAGCATTTTCAACACGGCTTCGGCGGCACGCAGCGTCCGATGAAAATATACCTGGCGAAACATGTAATAGCGGGCCTGAAGGTAATCTTCGACGGCGTAAATTCCTCCGGTCGAAACGTAGAGGTGCCCCGCCTCTTCGTCGATCTCGATCGATTTAATGATCCACTCGAGATCATATATGCCGTACTTTGCGCCGGTCATCTGACTATCGCGAAGCAGGTAATCCATCCGGTCGGCATCGAGTTGCGACGACACGATCTGCGACAGAGCGATATTGCGAAAATCTCCGCGGATGATCGCCGCCACATCGCAGGCGAGGCTGCTCGAATGCTCTTTCAGCAGACGTCCAACAGCGGTGTCGTCGCTCAAGACCGCGTCGATCGTGAATCGCTCGTGATGAAAGCCGAGGATCGATTCGACGACATGCGAAAAAGGACCGTGCCCAATGTCGTGAAGCAATGCGGCGACACGAACGGCCATCCGGTCCCCGTTACTGATCTGATATTTTGTCCCGAGCCGGTCAAGTATCCGCGTGGCGAGATGAAACGCGCCGAGGCTGTGCGTGAACCGCGAATGCTCAGCCGATTGATAGGCAAAAAATGCGAGCCCAAGCTGCCGCACGCGCCTCAGCCGCTGAAATTCGGGGGTGTCGATCAGCCGCGCTATCAGGTCGCCTTCCGGCTCGCCGATCTCAACCCGAACGATGTTATGAACTGAATCTCTGTATATTCGTTCGGCCAAGGTGTTCAAAATCTGATTGCGCCCAAAACTGTCGAAGGCTTTAGCAATAAAAATATCTCAATGGTCAAGAGCATCAACAGATTATCAAAATGTTCGGCCTAAAACCATCCGTCCGAAAAATGACACTTAATCCGAACAACG
>DASXPW010000069.1:0-3804 GCA_036493385.1 Pyrinomonadaceae bacterium | reverse complement strand
CGACCGTGACATGATCCGAGTAGACTACCTGCACGGTCCAAAAGCCCGAACGTTTCAAACTTAGGTTCTCGATCTTTATGTCTGACGACCGCCATATGACCATCAAACGCACCCGCTCAGCGTCATAATCTGCGGCCCATCTCAGGCCGCGCTGGTCATAATCCTTTCGTAGGTCCCCATATCTGCTCCACCATTTTTGACCGCGACCGTCGATAGTGCCGCCGCCGGAGATCTTCGCATTACGAACATTATTGACATTGATCAGAGCGGCCGGCCAGGTCATCTCGATGCCGGCAACGCGTGTTGGAAGTCGCGGGTAATACTTATCGTCCTGGCTTCCCAGCAGAGTGACACCGTCATCGATCCGTAGGTTTACATTGTCCTTGAGAAACAATGCGCCGGTAACGTACCCGCCCCGTTCGAAGGTGACGCCGCCGCCGCCACGTTTTGAACATTCGTCGATAGCCTGTTGGATCGAGCGTGTGTAGTTTGTTTCGCCGTCCGGTTTGGCTCCGAATTCGTTTACGGAAAACGTCCGTTGTTGTTTGGGCTCACTTCTCGCGCCGACTTTACGGACCCAATCCGGCAGCGGTCCACCTCTGTCCTGAGCGATCGACGCAGAACCGGCCAGAAAAACGCTGAACAGACAAGCTGTGAGAATGCGAATCATCGGCTGAATGTCGTCAAACATACCATACGTCAAGGGAAACTAAAAGACCCATTTAACCGATTAACCGCCGTTGTCATCGGCTCAGGACTACGTTAGAGTTTTTCAGTACACTTGGTACAGGACCTAAAGACGGAATATGACGTGGGAAGAGCGCTGGCATCCGCTTCGTGAGGAATGGGTTTTGATCGCTGCTCATCGACAGCACCGTCCGTGGACTGGCGAAACCGCTTCGATTGAATCGCGGCAGCTTCCCGAATATGTCGAGGACTGCTATCTCTGCCCTGGCAATAAAAGGAGCAGCGGACTGGCAAACCCGAGGTACGAACAAGTCTTTGCTTTTGACAATGATCATCCGAGTGTCGTGCTCGAGCCGCCCAGTGTCGAGAAACCGTCATCTGATCTCTATTTGTCACGGCCTGCATACGGCGTCTCGCGAGTCATTTGCTACAGTCCACGGCACGATCTTACACTGACGGACCTTTCGGTGATGGAGATCGAAAATCTCATGCACGTCTGGCAAGAACAGTATCGCGAGCTGGCGGCGCGGCGGGGTATAGAACACGTGCTAGTTTTTGAAAACAAGGGCGTGGCGGTCGGTGTGTCCAACCCGCACCCGCATTGTCAGATCTATGCAAACAATTTTGTTTTTAGAACGATCGAAAATGAGGCACGGGCCAGCGAACATCATTTTACGGAGACCGCGAAGATACTCTTCCAAGAGGTGATCCAAGCAGAAAGAGACGATGGGCGTCGAGTGATCGCCGAAAACGATTCGGCAATAGCGTTTGTGCCATACTTTGCGCGGTACGCGTATGAGGTTTTTGTCGCACCTAAGGCGACTCATTCATCGATTGTTGATCTGTCTAAGGTCGAGATCCAAGATCTGGCCAAAGTCCTCAAGATCGTGTTGGTCAAATTCGACAATCTTTGGCGGATGCCTTTCCCTTATGTGATGGTGCTGCATCAGGCGCCGACAACGAGGCCGTCAAAGGGTTCTTTTCACTTTCACATCGAGTTTCACCCGCCGTTGCGTAAGCCCAACCTGCTCAAATATTTAGCGGGGCCAGAGATCGGCGGCGGTAATTTTTTGAGCGATACTTCCCCTGAGGAAAAAGCCGCTGAATTACAGGGGATGCCGGACGTGCATTATAAGCAGGAGCAGGAGTCATCGAACAAATAGAAACGCTTTTTGCGCCGATCAAAGCGATACACGAGGCGATTCGAGCGCAGGTCGTCGCGGCGTGTGAGGCGTCCGCTCCCGACGAGCTTTCGACCGTGGTTGCCGATGGCAACGGCGATACGATCTTTGCGATCGACCGAATCAGCGAAGACATCGTTATCGAACTCTTTGACCGCGAGGTGGCGTCTATTGCACCGATTATTCTCATCGCCGAAGGCATCGCGGACGGCAAGATCGTTCTTCCGGACGGCGCGAGCGAAACGGACGCCGTGTGGCGGATCATCGTTGACCCGATCGACGGTACCCGCGAGTTGATGTATCAAAAACGCAGCGCGTGGGTATTGACCGGCGTCGCTCCGAACCGCGGCGAGGACACGAGCCTGCGCGATATCGAATTCGCCATCCAGACCGAGATACCGCTCGTGAAGCAACATCTTTCCGATATTGTTTGGGCGTTTAAGGGCAGCGGAGCGCAAGCGGAACGGTACGACCGTTTGACCGACGCCACCGTCAAACTGGATCTACGACCTTCGAGAGCCGACTCGATAGAACAGGGCTTTGCGATGATCTCGCGCTTTTTTCCTGGTGTGCGAGACGTGCTCGCGGAGATAGACGAAGAGATCGTCACTGCCGCTCTCGGCAAACCGAGAAGCGGAAAGGCTCAGTGTTTTGAGGACCAATATCTTTCAACCGGCGGGCAGCTTTACGAATTGATGGCCGGGCATGATCGTTTTGTTGCCGATCTGCGTCCATTGATGCGCCGGGTGATGCAGGAGCGCGGTCTCGAGTTAAGCATATGCTGTCATCCGTACGATCTTTGCACGGAAATGATCGCAAGAGAGCTTGGAGTAATCGTTGGCGATGAATTTGGCGATCAACTTAATTCCAGATTGTCGCTAGAAGGCGACGTCACCTGGGTTGGCTATGCCAATAGCTCGATTCGTCAGCAGATCGAACCGCTACTTCAAAAGGCGTTAAGAAAACGCGCTCTGATGAGATAAGTCCGACGATGTTTACGGTCACCGAAGGAAATACGCAAGGCCCGGCCGACGCCGACGAGTTCATCGAGCTCATCAATGAGCCGCCTGCCGAGTTGCGAGACTTTTTCGATCAAGCCGCGGACATATTCATATCTCGCGCTCCCGGAAGACTGGACGTAATGGGCGGGATTGCCGATTACTCCGGGTCTCTTGTCCTCGAAATGCCGATAGCCGAAGCGACCTTCGCCGCAGTTCAAAAGACGGATGACGCTCGGATAACGATCGCCAGTTTTCATCCGGCAGAGGACGAGATCCTTGCATTTGAAATGGACGTGGGCGATCTCGCAATCGTCGACAATGCCCGTTACTACGACGAAGCAAAAGAATTCTTCCTTCGGGACCGGTCGAGACATTGGGCGGGCTATGTCGCGGGTGTATTTTTCGTCCTGCGGCATGAGCTCGGCGTAGATTTCGAGAACGGCGCGCGAATTTTAATCGCGTCAAGGGTGCCGGTTGGCAAGGGAGTCAGCTCATCGGCCGCGCTCGAGGTCGCTACAATGCAGGCGGTTTGCTCAGCGTTTCGAATCGAGATCGATCCCCTCAAGTCGGCGACGGTTTGCCAGACGATCGAGAATCTGATCGTGGGTGCACCTTGTGGTGTGATGGATCAGGTTGCATCGCATTGCGGTGTCCAAAGTGCACTAATTTCCCTACTTTGCCAGCCGGCAGTGATTCAGGCGACCATCAGGATACCCGAGGGCATCGAGCTCTGGGGAATCGATTCCGGCGTTCGGCATGCCGTATCGGAATCCGATTACGCAAGAGTGCGCATGGGCGCATTCATGGGTTATCGAATCATCGCCGAGATGGCTGGTCTTAAGGTCCGGAGCATCGGACAAAACATCGTGGAAATCGCCGACTGTCGGTGGCATGGTTATCTCGCAAATCTATCGCCGTCTGAATGCGAAAGGTCA
>DASXPW010000068.1:0-5143 GCA_036493385.1 Pyrinomonadaceae bacterium | reverse complement strand
ATGCGACGTTCGACAACGGGCTGCTTCGGTTGACGCTGGCAAAACGCGAAGAGGCCAAGCCGCGACGCATCGAGATCAAGGCAGGTGAGCAGGGCCAGACCAAGTCGATCGATACGACGGCAAAGTCGCATTCGGCTTCGAGTAAGTAACTTTAGGCGCCGGCCTTGTGACAAGGTTGACTAGGAGCTGTTGGCAGGAGGCAGGCTTTCGGCCGGCTTCCTGCCAACATTTATTCGGTGGTTCGGCGCCAAGGGGTATAATTTTTGTAAGAGACGACAAACGACGCAATGAGATTCGATAGATTCACAATTCGCGGGCAAGAGGCGGTTCAGGAAGCGATCGGAGCTGCGGAAAAAAACCAGAATCAGCAGGTCGAGCCGGAACATCTGCTCGCAGCAATGCTTGAGCAGAAGGAGGGCGTTGTGCGTCCGATCTTGGGTAAGATCGGCGCTAACGCGCATGCCGTTTCGGGCGAGGTCCAGGCGGCTATTGAAAAATTTCCAAAGGTCTCCGGCGGCCAGCAATATTTCAGCACGCGGACAAACACCATCTTTCAGGAGGCGCAAAAGGTCGCTGAGAAGATGGAGGATGAGTACGTGTCGACCGAGCATCTGCTGCTTGCGATCGCGGCGGAAAAGGATGGCGATGCCGGCCGCATTCTTCGTTCAAACGGCATAACAAGCGACGACCTGGAAAAGGTCATCACGGATATGCGCGGCGGTTCAAAGATCACCGACCCGAACGCGGAAGAGAATTTTCAGGCTCTTGAGAAATATGCTCAGGACCTGACCGAGCGAGCCCGTAAAGGCAAGCTCGATCCGGTGATAGGCCGTGACGATGAGATACGGCGGACCATTCAGATACTTTCGCGGCGAACGAAAAATAATCCCGTTTTGATCGGCGAGCCGGGCGTTGGAAAGACCGCGATCGTCGAGGGCCTCGCGCAAAGGATAGTCTCCGGGGACGTGCCGGAAACGTTGAAGAACAAAAAGCTTGTTGCTCTCGATCTAGGCTCGATGCTTGCCGGTGCGAAATATCGCGGCGAGTTCGAAGACCGGCTGAAAGCTGTTCTCAAGGAGATCGAAAAAGCCGAAGGTCAGATCATTTTATTTATCGACGAGCTGCACACGCTCGTGGGCGCGGGCGCTTCGGAAGGCGCCATCGACGCCTCGAACATGCTAAAACCGGCCCTTGCGCGTGGCACGCTTCGGGCGGTGGGCGCGACGACGCTGAACGAGTATCAGAAATACATCGAAAAGGACAAAGCACTGGAGCGCCGGTTTCAGCAAGTATATGTCGGCGAGCCGACGGTTGAAGACACGATCGCCATTCTTCGCGGATTGAAGGAGCGCTACGAGGTGCATCACGGCGTTCGCATCAAGGACGCTGCGATCGTTGCCGCCGCGACACTCTCTAATCGTTACATTACCGAACGCTTCTTGCCGGACAAGGCGATCGATCTGATCGACGAGGCCGCATCTCGCATACGTATCGAGATCGATAGCTTGCCGCAGGAGATCGACGAGCTGGAGCGTGAAATTCTTCAGCTTGAGATCGAGCGCCAGGCTCTCTCACGCGAAACCGACGAGAAATCGAAAGAACGTCTCAACGACATCGAAAAGCGCATTTCCGACCTGAATGAAAAATCATCCGGCATGAAGGCCAAGTGGCAGTCCGAGAAGGAAGAGATCGAGAAAATGCGGAAGTTCAAGGAAGAGCTCGAAGGGGCCAAACTCGAGCTTGAACGCGCCCGTCAGGGTGGCAACCTCAACAGGGCCGCCGAGCTGCAGTACGGACGCATTCCCGAGCTGGAAAAGCAGATGGCCGCCGAGCAAACACGACTAGGGGAGCTTCAAAGTGACGGCGTCTTTCTCAAAGAGGAAGTCGACGAAGAGGACGTTGCCGAAGTTGTCGCGAAATGGACCGGCGTACCGGTTTCAAAGATGCTTGAGGGCGAGATGCAAAAGCTTGTCTCGATGGAAGAAAATCTTCGCCGCCGCGTTATCGGCCAGGACGAGGGGCTTCGAGCGGTCGCCAACGCGGTACGTCGAGCAAGGGCTGGGCTGCAGGACCCAAATCGGCCTGTCGGCTCGTTTATCTTTCTCGGGCCAACCGGCGTTGGCAAAACCGAGACCGCACGGGCCCTGGCAGAGTTCCTTTTCGATGATGAACGAGCGATGGTCCGGCTCGATATGTCCGAGTATATGGAAAAGCACGCCGTCGCACGCATGATCGGCGCGCCGCCGGGATATGTCGGCTACGAAGAGGGCGGGCAGTTGACTGAAGCTGTTCGACGAAGGCCGTATTCAGTCGTGCTGTTTGACGAGATCGAAAAGGCGCATCCGGATGTTTTCAACGTGCTGCTGCAGATCCTCGATGACGGACGTCTCACTGATTCGAAAGGCCGTGTGGTCGATTTTAAGAACACGGTCCTCATCATGACGTCAAATCTCGGCTCGCGCGAGATGCAGGCAGCCGGCGACGACGAAAAACAAACTAGCGAGGCTGTCATCCAGGTGCTGCGGGAATATTTCAAGCCCGAGTTTTTGAACCGCATCGACGACATCGTCGTATTCAAGCAGCTCGGCCGCGAACAGATCGCAGAGATCATCGAGGTGCAGCTTACACGCTTGAGAAAGATGCTGGAGGAACGCGGCATCACCATTGACCTCGACCTGTCGGCAAAAGAGCTGCTCCTTAAGGAAGGTTATGATCCGGTTTACGGCGCGCGGCCCTTAAAACGTGCTATCCAGACGCTGATCCAAAATCCGTTAGCTGTGAAGCTACTTCAAGGCGATATTGCTTCGGGACAGACGGTCCGCGTTTCCGCCGATGGCGATGCGATGAAATTTACGCCTGTCGAGGCAGGCCAGGGAGCAGCGGTCAGCAGTTAGGTTCTCAGAGATGCCCGAAAGCTTTACTATTGAGTAAAGCATGTTTAGACGAAGCCGAAAGAAAATGAATTCAGTAGACGACGAGAACATGGAAGACTTTTTTGAAGACGGCGGTCAGGTCAAGATCCCGATCAACGACAGACGCCGCTTTAACGAACAAGGTGAAAAGCTCATGGATGACGATCCGGAAAAGCCGGCCGAGCCGACAAGGTCGGCCCGCGAGCTCGATCTTGAAAATCGGTTGCAGGCGGAGACCGATCGCCGAGAGGCCGCCGAGGCAAAATTAGTAGGCGTCCAGGCAAAGTTTGACGAGGCTAGAAATAACCTCGAAAAGGAAACGACCCAAATGCGCGAGCGGCTTAGAAAGACACTCGAATCAAGCGCAAAGCAGGCGCAGTTCGATTTTCTCACGACGCTCCTGCCCGTTCTCGATAATCTTAACCGTGCTGTGGCCGCAAGTGAACAGGACCCTTCGCTTGATCACCTCCGCGACGGTGTGATCGGCACCGCCCGGAGCTTTGAGCAATCTCTAATGAGCGTCGGTGTGGAGACCGTTCCCGGAATCGGGTCAAAATTCGATCCAGAGATTCACGAAGCGGTCGATATGAAGCCTGTCGAGCCTGAACAGGATGGCCTCATTACCGCAGAGTATTCAAAAGGCTACCGCTTAGGTGACCGGCTGTTAAGACCTGCGCGAGTGCAAGTTGGCAAGGCAATTGCAATGTCCGCAACTGAGTGAGCGAAAACCGAACAAGAAAGGGTTTTTGCTGAAATTTTTCGGCTCGAATCGTGGTTTCATATTGCAGGGTGCGACCGCGTACGATCAAGGGGGCTGTTTGTTGCGGCGTAAGGCGGGAGAAACATCTTTCCCGGTGCGGCATAAGGTGGTAAAATGATTGCCGGGAACGATTCCGGTCTCGCCTGCATCTAAACAAACAAGAAGTAAACTAATGGCAGATATAGACGCGTATAAAGATAAATTCAGCGACAGCGGACGGCGTGTTCTCGAGACGGCGCTTGATGAATCGCGGAGGCGTGACCAGAACTACGTCTCGATCGAACATATCCTCCATGCGGTCGCTCATGAAGAAGACGATCTGTTTACCTCGACCATGCGTGACCTGGCGGTCGATCCTCGTTCGGTCAAGCTGTTGATCGAAAAGCGGCTTGATAGCGGTCGCCAACATTCGGGAAAAGGTTTTAGGATCGCACCTGAAACTACCGAGTTATTCAAGCGCGCAATGGACCGCGCGCGTTCTCAAGGGCGCCGCGTTATTGACGGTAGCGATATTTTTTACGTGTTATCGAATGACGAGCGGAGCATTTTGAATGATGTTCTGCAAAATCTCGGAGTTCCCTCCGAAGAGGTCGCGCAAACCGCGCGAACGCGAATTCGCAAACGCGAGAAAGAAGAGGAACGCGTTCGTCAAAAATACGAACTCCCGTCGTTTCTGCGGCATTTTGGCGTTTCGCTGAATAAGCTTGCACGGCAGGACAAGATCCCGCCGACCATCGGTCGCGAGGAAGAGATCCGTCAAATGATCGAGATCCTTTCGCACCGCGAGCGGTCAAATTCGCCGATGCTCATCGGCGAGCCGGGCGTAGGCAAGACGGCGGTTGTCGAGGGCCTTGCGCGGCTGATCGAACTGGAACCGGAAAGGGTTCCCGCACGGCTTAGAGACTCGCATATCGTCCAGCTCCAAATGGGTGGGCTTGTTGCAGGTACGATGCTGCGTGGGATGTTCGAGGAGCGGATCAAGGGCATCATCGACGAGGTCAAAGAAAAGGACAATATCATTCTCTTTATCGACGAGGCACACACGATCATCGGTGCTGGGGCAGCTCTGGGCACCTCGAGCGATGCGGCCAATATGTTCAAGTCGTCCCTGGCTCGCGGCGAATTGAGGATAATCGGCGCGACCACGTCGACGGAATACAAGGAGTATATCGCCGAGGACGAAGCCCTTGCGCGACGTTTTCGGCTCGTCAAGGTCGAAGAGCCAACGCTCGATGAAACCCGAAAGATCCTAATGGGTCTCAAACCGCGGCTCGAAAAAAATTATTCGGTGACTATTTCTGAAGAGGCGATCAATACGGCTTTGGAAATGTCGCCAAAGTATATTCGCAATCTCCATCTGCCGGACAAGGCGATCGGCTGGCTCGACACGGCCTCCGTTAAGGTTGAGATCAACGAGCCCGCTGAATTGATCGTTCGGCCGGAACACATCATAGATGTCATTAGCCAGGAA
>DASXPW010000067.1:0-4226 GCA_036493385.1 Pyrinomonadaceae bacterium | reverse complement strand
TAAGTTCGTCGCTTACGATAGCGACCAGAACGTGCGTATCAAGATTCAGCATCCCACTTTATTCCGGTTGAGAATATATCGCCCTTTATCTTGATCTTCCCCTTCATTGAGCCGATCAAGCCGGAGTTGTCCACCGGCCGGATCGGAATGACCCTTGCAACAGGTTTACCCCGTTTTTCCACCACGATGCCGTCGCCTTCCAGTTCATCGAATATCTGTAGGCACTTAGCCTTGAATTCACTAGCGCTGATCGTTTTCCCTTTCCTTTTCATAAAAACCATCATAATACATGACCAGTCATCTGACCAGTCATCTAGTCCGTCACGTCACACAGTCCGATGATTGGCTGGTGCAGCATGGTGATCTCGGCGTTGCGGCCCATGTATGAGCGGCCCATCGCGATCGCCTCGGTCAGATTGTCCGCCCGTTCCCAGCCCAGCATTTCCGGCACGTGCGCGTTTTCGGCGCCCGCGACGATAACCTTGCCGACGTGTTGGCGGCCATTCTCGCCCCAATACCACATAAAAAATGGATGCGCGCCGTGATAGGCATTGCCGCGACGGTACATTTCGACGTAAGCGGGATTGCTGGCAAATTCGCGCTCGTATTTTTCGCGCAGATAAAACGCATCGCGCGACTCAGGCAGCAGCCGGTGAAAAAATTCGATATAGCTCGGGTGAAAATTGTGATCAAACTCGTCAAAGCATGGATGCGTGATGATCATTACGCCGCCTTTTCTGAGCAGCGGTTTGTTCCGAAACATATTAAAGTGATACCCGAGCGCCATTACCTGCACCAGCAGCGGATTAAGCGCCGAATAAACGTTGTACGGCGAGATGTCCGGAATGCCCGTGATCATAATGTCGCATTGGCCTTTTACAGGTATCTCGTACTGTCGATAGTTAAGTTCAAGGATCCGCTCGTGCACCGGATCTGTCTTACCAGCAAAACATCCGATCAGCTCGTACTGTGCCGGGATCGCGTGAAGCAGCTTTCGTCGAGCTGCGCGAGGCAGTTTTGAAAACGTCCGCTTCATCGCTTCCCATTTCATCCTATCGGCAAATGAAAATTCGTCCTCGTTTCGCGTCAGGATGTCATAGCCGTCGCTGAACATTTTGTTATTTAACGCGGTCTCGATGTGAAAGACCTTGCAGTTCTCATCTACCAATTTCCCTAGCCTGACGACCTTGTGATTTAGCTCGGATGCGGGCGGGTCCATATACGAATGCGAGTCGCGTATCGTCTGGGGCTCATGATGAGCACGCAGAGATTCATAATCGCAAAGGCCTACCGCAACGGATTTGTGCCCGCCGTCCATCGGCACAAGGTTGATGTTGCAATAGATCAACAGATCGCTCTCGATGGCGCGTTTGTTCACCCTGAGCGGCTCGTTGTGACGCGTGTGGCCGAGCGTGACAAGCTCGTTGTCGTCCTCGGCGTCGTGGTTGTAATAGCGGTCCGGGTAAAACTCGTCAAAGATCGCTTTGCCGACCATCCGTTTCATCTCCCACCCGGTCATCTTTCGATGGAGCGAATTGGCAATGATGATGTGAATGTCGTCGACGCCATTCGCAGCGCACATGTCCAGCACAATTTCGAGTATCGTTTGCCGCATGTCAGGCGTCGCCATCGGCGGCAGCGGCAGCGAAATATCGTCGATCGCGATCGTCACGCGCATCCCAGGCTCAAGCATCGCGTACAACGGCTCCATCTCGAGCGGATGATTTACGGCATAACGGATCGCCGCCTCACGATTGGGCAACCCCTTGATCGGTGGGTTCGGATAGATCACCCGCGTGCCGATCGGAATGTCCTCGAGAATAAAATCCTCGCCATTAGGCATGATCCGCGGCGCGGAATCTTTGTCGATATAAACGATCGACTCGTGGGTCTTTCTGCGTAGTTGCAAAGCCATAGATACTCTTCTTGATCCGCGTTCTCCGCGTTCATCTGCGGCTATATCCTTGCTATTTCAGATCTAATATCGCCCAATCGTGCTGCAATGCCGTTTGTTTCAGTCTAAAATCCGGATTCACGGCGACGGGATGTCCTACTATCGAGAGCATCGGCAGATCAGAGATCGAATCTGAATAGGCATACGACTCGGATAGATTGATGTTCTCCCGCTCGGCGTATTCGCGGATCCATTTCGCCTTTGTCGCCGACGCCATCACAGGCGGCAGGACACGGCCTGTCGCGTACCCGTTCACAAACTCGAGACGGTTGGCGACGAAATCGTCGATACTGAGATAGTTCATCAGCCGATCGATCGTAAAATCCAGCGCGCCGGTCAGGACGATCTGCCGCTGGCCGATCTTCTTGCCTGCCTGGATCAGTTCTTTCGTGCCGTCGTAGACCGCAGGCTTTAAGACCTCTTCGAAAAGCTCTTCGGAAAAATACCGTAGCCTGTCGTGTGAGTAGCCCTCATAGCTCCGGAAAAAAACCTCGTTAAAGACGTTTCGCGAGTACAGGTCAGTGATGCCGAAAAAGGGCAGCTTTACCAATGTGCCAACGCTCGCTTTCGCCGTTTGCCACAAACCCTGTTGCCGCCGCGCATAAAACGCGAGGGTGTGAACCAGGTTCGTTCGAACGAGCGTCCCTTCAAGGTCGTAAAATGCCGCAGTTGTCTGTTTTCGGTTCATCGAGACGCGTGATAACCTTGTTGCTTACCGTTGGCGTGTCTGAAAGTGAGTTTGAATATAGCAGAGTTTTAAGGCTTTGTGTATTTCTTCCCGGCAAAATCGAAATGGGTTTACATTTTAATTACATTTGTAATTACATTGTATTCACTCGCAGCCTGCCAGGGGGGTCCTAATCCCGAAACACCGCCGGCCGACAACCCAAATCTGCCAGTTGCGGACAATCTGGCCAGAGCTGATGAGCTTTTCAAGGAACGCCCTGACGTCGAAAAGCTGCGCCAGGCCCGAAAGCTCGTGGCCACTGTTCGGCAGCCGGACCATCGAAACTTTGAGGTCGAGTGGAAATTCGCTAAATTCAGCCTGTTCCTCGGTGACGCACTTACTGATGACGATGAAAAGGAAAAAGTGTTTGAGGAGGGGCGAGATGCAGGCAAATACGCCTCTCGACTTCAGCCCGACAAACCCGACGGGTTCTTTTGGTACGGCGCAAATCTGGCTGAGCTGGCAAAGTTGAGCCCTGTTACGGTCGGGTACATGTCGGTCAACGACATTCGCGACGCAATGAATACGGTCATCAAACTACAGCCCGATTACCAAGGCGCGAGCGCGTATGACGTCCTCGCGGAGATCGAACTCAACACGCGAATGTTCGGCGGCAAAGCTACAAAGGCGATCGAATATCTCCAAAAAGCGATCGAGATCAAGAAGGACAATTCAAATCTCCGGCTACATCTCGCTGAAGCCTATCTGGACGACGATAAGCTCGCACTTGCGAAGCAGCAGCTCGAATACATCGTCAAAATGCAGCCTGATCCCGATTACCTCCCCGAGCACCGGCAAAACGTCGTCGAAGCCAAAAAACTTCTAGCCAGCCGTTTTTGACTCGCCGGTTTCAGTCACCCAACGTGTTGTGCTACCTTTTTATTTTGCACGCGCCTATTCGACCCCGAGCCTATGCGACGAGCGATCTTTCCAGGTTCATTTGACCCGCCAACAAACGGTCACCTCGATATAATTCGCCGCAGCTCGCCACTTTTTGACGAGATCGTCGTTGCGATACTAAATAACCCCGAAAAAAATCCGATGTTCTCCATCGATGAGCGTCGATCGATGATCGAGGAGATATTGCCTGGTGTCGATGGCAAAACGTGCCGGCTCGTAGTCGACAGTTTCTCAGGGCTCACAGCGGATTTTGCACGCGAAAAACAGGCGGCCGCCATCATACGCGGCATTCGCGCGATCGGCGATTATGAATACGAGCTTCGTATGGCTTTGATGAACCGCCGCCTTCAGCCCGCCATTGAGACGGTGTTTTTGACAGCCGCGGAAGAGTATTCGTTCGTCTCGTCTACGTTAATGAAACAGGTTTTCGAGCTTGGCGGCCGCGTCGACGGACTGGTACCGGAGCCGATAATCGAGAGGATGCGGGCCAAGCTGAACGGTACCGCAGCGATATGATCAGATCGGTACATCATGTTCAGATCACGATCCCGAAAGGTGCCGAGGACATAGCCCGCGCCTTTTATTGCGATCTGTTAGGACTCAAAGAGATAGCGAAACCGGAATCGTTGGCAGCCCGCGGGGGAT
>DASXPW010000066.1:0-2350 GCA_036493385.1 Pyrinomonadaceae bacterium | reverse complement strand
CGTTTTTTTCGACTGGCATTGACTCGCCTGTCACCATCGATTCGTCGATAGATGTCTCGCCGTCGGTGATCTCGCCATCGGTCGGAACTTTTTCATTGGCCTTGACGCGCAGCGTGTCGCCAGCGAGAACATGACTGAGATCGATAACCTCTTCGGAGCCGTCGGTTTTCAGGCGGATCGCTGTTACAGGTGCCAATCGAAGCAATTCTTTGATCGCGCTCGACGTTTGCGAACGCGCCCGCAGTTCCAGAACCTGTCCGAGCAAAACGAGTGTCGTAATAACCGCCGCGGATTCGAAATATGCAGAAACGAGCCCGGTATGTGGGTCACGCATTGATAGGGGAAAAAGCTCGGGTGCAAACAACGCGACAACACTCAAAAGGTACGCTGCGCCCGTGCCGATGGCGATCAGCGTAAACATGTTTGGGCTGACGTTCTTTACCGACGCCCATGCTCGTTGAAAGAACGGCCATCCGCCCCAGAGGACTGCCGGAGTTGCAAGAACGAACTGCAGCCAAAGGGCAGAAACGCGACCGTAAGCGATCGTGTCGAGAAAATGACCAAACGCGGCGAACATCTCGCTCATCGCCAGCACGAAAACTGGAATCGTCAGCGCGGCCGATATCCAAAACCTTCGAGTCATATCGAGCAGCTCCGGATCCGGAGCGTCGTCTAAGGTAACTTCCTTTGGTTCGAGAGCCATGCCGCAGATCGGGCACGAGCCTGGTCCGATCTGGACCACCTCAGGATGCATCGGACAGGTGTATTCGACTGCGGAGTGCGGATCGCGGAGTGCGGAGTCTGTTGTCTCGACGGCGGGTGATAAGTATTTATTTGGATCCGCGGCAAGACGATCGCGACAGCCGAGCGCACAGAAATAATACTTCTCGCCGTCGTATTCATAGGTCGCTGCGGCGGACTCCGGCGTCACTGTCATCTTGCAAACCGGGTCTGTAAACGTTTGTGGCGGCTGCTCGGGCCTTTTACGGCCTAGCTGTACCGATTGTCGCGCCATAACCCTATCGTAGCCGAAAGATGCATATTCATGGAAAGCTCACCTGATTGCAAATATATATTAACTGAGCGGCACAGATGTAGCTGCTCATTGGACCTTATCCGAAAGGGCAACTGCCGGGAATATACCCGGCGGACGCAAAGCCGAGAATCCCGAGAAACAGGATCGTCCGGCTGCCGAAGTGAGGTTATTGATGCTTATCAAATTAGCGGCTCTCCTGCTCGCAGTCTTTGCACTAGCCGCAGCAGCAATATCACAAAACAATTCAGCATCAGCTTCGCTCGGAATTTCGGCTTCGGCGAACGTCGATCTTTCGCGTACCCGCTATGTCGTTGCGACAGACGCTGCGGCAGTCTCGTCGGCCGAGATGGAAGCGTTCGATCTTATTAATAAGAAACGAGCCGATGCCGGTCTCGAACCGCTTGCCTGGAATGAACAGCTTGCCGCCCTGGCCCGCGAGCATTCCGACGATATGGCCGAATTCAAATATTTCAGCCATAAGGGGACCGACGGCACCATGGTAGACGCCCGGGCAGACAAGCTCGGGATAATGAATTGGTCGGCCATCGGCGAAAATATCGCCTTCAATCGCGGCTACTCAGATGCTCCGTCATTCGCCGTGACCTGCTGGATGGAATCGCCGGGCCATCGTCAAAATATTCTCGACAAGCGCTGGAACCAATCAGGCATCGGCGCCGCGATCCTGCCGGACGGCACCTACTATTTCACACAAGTTTTTCTACTGCGTGACTAGGTAAAACTGGAAGCGATTTAATTGGGGAACTTCGCGGACCGTGCGTGCGGTCCGCTTTTTTTGTTGCGTGTGGCCGTATGCGTTCCGTATTCTTATCCCGATGCCTCATGAGCTGACATTGTCATCGTTTGCCAAGGTTAATCTATATCTTCGCGTGCTCGGAAGGCGTGACGATGGCTATCACGAACTCTCGACGATCTTTCAGACCGTATCGCTTCACGACACGATCACGTTCGCCGAGGCCGATAACCTGTATTTGATGTGGAACCAGCGCGCTATTTCAGTTTCCGACGACAATCTGATCATAAAAGCCGCGAAACGGCTGAGATCACATTTTGGAGTCGATCGCGGCGCGCGGATTTCCCTCGTTAAAGCGATTCCGGCACCAGGCGGATTGGGTGGCGGCTCTTCCAATGCCGCGATCACGCTGCTTGGGCTGTCAAAGCTGTGGAGACTGCCGGTCGATCTTGCCGCGCTTGAGAAAATGGCGGCGGCGATCGGCTCCGATGTGAATTTCTTTCTTCACGGTGGCACCGCGCTCGGGAGCGGCCGTGGAGAGGTGATTGATGAACTGCCCGATC
>DASXPW010000065.1:0-8295 GCA_036493385.1 Pyrinomonadaceae bacterium | reverse complement strand
CTCGCCCGCCGTACAGAGTCCGTCCATTGCCCACTTGCACCGGACTTCCGGCTGGAGCGGGTTCGGGCGAATCACCGTCGTCATTGAGCTCATGAGCGTAATACTGGTATATCGAACCGTTGGAATAATCACGCTGCAGCGAGCGGCCAAACGGCGTGTAATAACGCGCCGTGGTCAGCGTCATTCCCGTGCCAAACGGCAGTGGATATATGTGCTGGACCAGCCCCTTTCCAAAACTATCGGTCCCGACGATCACCGCCCGGCCGTAATCCTGCAAGGCACCCGAAACGATCTCCGAAGCTGACGCCGATCCGCTGTTGATCATTACGATCAGCGGAAAATCGTCGGCCTCACCACCCTCGGATTTTAGCTCTCGGGTCTCGGCAAAGCTCGACCGGCCCTTGACCGATACGACCGTCTTCCCTTCGGGAATAAAGCGGCTCACGACCTGTACGGCCTCTTCGAGTATTCCGCCCGGATTTCCGCGAAGGTCGAGGATGAGGCTTTTCATGCCTTGCTTCTTGAGATTACCGACCGCCTCATCAAGCTCGGCCGCCGTAGTTTCCTGAAAGCCGCCCGTGAGCCCGACATAGCCAACGCCATTGGGCAGCATGAAGTAGTTACGGATCGAGGGCAGCGGTACCGGCCCACGCGTGATGTCTACGTCGATCGGTGACGAGGAGTTTACACGTTCAACGCGAACCTTGACTGTAGTTCCCTTATCACCGCGAACATTCTTAGAGACCTCCGCGCTGGTCCAATCACGTGCGTCCTTTCCGTCGACTGACACGATCCGGTCACCATATCTCAGGCCGGCCTTGTCAGCCGGCGTATTTGGGACGATCGACTGCACATAAACACCGTCACGGTGCTGAAGTATAGAGACGCCGATGCCGTAAAACTGCGAGGCCTGTTCCTCATACAGCTTTCGAAACTCGTCGCGGGTAAAAAAGCTCGAGTGCGGATCGAGCGTCCAGAGCATGCCCTGAACCGAGCTGTCGGTTACGCGCTCATGGTCGATCTTGCCGACATAGTTATTATCGATGACATCGATGGCCTCGCGATAGTCCGCAAGGACGCGGGCCGGCGTCGTATCGTCGCTGGCAGACGCCCGAAACGGCATTTTCCCAAAAATACCGCCGAGGACTGCCCCGGCGACAACAAGGATCAACACTATGAGTAGAAATTTTCGATTCATTAAACCGGCCCCTTGCTCAAATTAGAATATACCATAATTTAGTTGGCGGTTAGACTTGGCGGGTTTGCCGTTATCGAGAGGTCCGAACAGACTAAAATTTACATTTCCCCCGATTGTCACTAATATTAGCGTTTTGCGCGATGCGACCAGATCTCTCCATTGTCATCCCTGCGTTCGACGAGGCCGCACGTTTGGAAGCGCCACTTGGACACATTTTCAAGTATCTCGAAGATCAAAAGATCAATGGAGAGATCATCGTGGTTGACGACGGATCGAGCGACGATACCTCCGCGGTTGCGGATGCCGTGACTAAGAGACAACCAGAAGTGATGTCTCAGGTAGTCCGCTATGAGCCCAATCGAGGAAAGGGCTATGCCGTGCGTGAAGGACTGAAGGCAGCCAGCGCCGACATAGCCCTTTTTACCGACGCCGACCTGTCGACGCCGATCGAAGAGCTGCCAAAGCTAGTCGAGCCAATTCGCCGCGACGAGATAGACGTTGCTTTCGGTTCTCGCGCGCTTGACCGCTCACTGATCGGCACCCATCAACCGTGGCGTCGCGAACAGGGCGGCAAGGTCGTCAACCGTATCATCAGGACCATGTCGGGTCTCGACTTCTCTGACACGCAATGCGGATTTAAGGCTTTTAATATGGCCAAATTTCGACCGCTGCTTGATCTGATGACTATTGACCGGTTTGGATTTGATGTTGAGTTTTTGTGCGTTGCGAAATATCACCGCCTGCGGTTGAGGGAGATTCCCGTCAGATGGAACAATGTCGAAGGGTCAAAGGTTAGCGTCTTTCGCGATACGCGAAGGATGTTTTCCGAATTGATGCAGATTCGTCGAAGTGCAAAGCTAGGAAGGTATGATCTGAAATGACCGCGCGATTGAATGTAAACATCGACCATGTCGCCACGGTACGTGAGGCACGCAAAACTATCGAACCCAGCGTGATCGCCGCTGCCGTCATATGCGAGCAGGCGGGCGCCCACGGGATAACCGTTCATATTCGGGGTGATCGGCGCCACATTCAGGATCGCGACATTGCGTTACTTAGCGAGACTGTAACGACATATCTGAATGTGGAAATGGCCGCTACGGATGAGATGGTCGAGATCGCGAATCGAATACGGCCGGATGCTGTCTCTCTTGTGCCGGAGAGCCCGAATGAGATCACAACCGAAGGCGGCTTGGATGTGCTCAAGAATTTCGATCAGGTGGCGGCGGCAATCAGATCCTTATCTGATAGCGGCATTTTTGTCAGCCATTTCATCGACCCAGTGATCGACCAGATCGACGCGGCGAAGAGAGCCGGCGCTCGGCAGGTCGAGTTGTGTACGGCTGAATATGCTGAATTAACTCTGTCGTCGCGGGCATCGCACGGTGCCGGCGAGCAAAAGGCCGCTGCTGAGATCGAACGACTTCGAAACGCGGCCGTCCATGCAAAGAGCATCGGTTTGATCGTCGCCGCAGGACACGGGCTCACGACCCGGAATGTCGGCGCGTTGGCCGCGATTCCCGAGATCGGCGAATTCAACATCGGACATCACATCATTTCACGGTCGATCTTTATCGGGCTTGACGCCGCTGTCCGCGAAATGCTCGATGCGATAACGATCGGCTCGGCGCAATAAAGCCGGCGTTCTGATCTGCGAAAACACCGGCTCGCTCGCTTCCCCCTTGAGTTCAAGTTACTCGTTCCCCGCTTCAACCGGATCTTCCACGCCTTCGGCTTTACCCGGTGTTCGGCCCGGGTCGCCCGTTACGGACGTGTCGGCTGATCGCTGGGCAGCGGCGCCTGAAATGCCCGACCGTTCGACGTCGCTTGAGCTTCCTGACGACTCAATGCTTTGTCGGTTCGCCGGTGAGTTACCCGACGAAGGCATTTCTTGTGTATCCTGCGGCGCTCCCGGCTGCGTTTGTTTGTTCGGTTGATCTTTTGTGTTGCCGGTCATGTTGCCCTCCAGTCGATCGGAGCATTTGCAATAGTCGTGCCGAAAATGAATATGCCTCAATAAAGGCAATAAGCGCAGGCATTTGTATCGGTTAAGTATCAAATCCGAACATTTTCGAAGCTTTAGGCTGCCCGCAATACAACCTTTTCTTTTCCTGCAAACTCTGTAACTGCAAACGTTCCTAAAACGGAGGCAAAAATATGCGATCTTGGCTGAGGTTTGGTTTAGCGGTCGTCGTGCTGTTGCCCGTGGTCGCTTTGGCGCAGGACAAAGGAGCTGACACTGCCGTCGCGGAACGAAGTAAAAAGCTGGCCGCGATCGTCGAGCAGGCGCTGGGCGATACCCAGAATCTTCGCTTACCCGAGAATCGTGCCTTCTTTCTTGCTCAGAGCGGCAATTTATTCTGGCCGGTCGATCAGGGACGCGCGCTTGGTTTGTTTCAAAATGCGGCCAGCGAGCTGATCGGCGCCCAGGACCTTGCCGAGTCAAAGCGTTCATCTAATCCCAATAACGAGCTTCTAAATGGTGGGTCTACGCGGCAGCAGATACTGAACACTGTTGCGGCGCGCGACGCCCGGCTTGCGCTCGATCTGCTTGTCAGCACCCGACCTGTCGCGATCCAGAAAGCGATGCTTGCGGAAACGCACCCAAGCTCGAAGATCAGCAACGATTCGGGCGGCTATAATTATCTGGTACAGAACGAGCGGTCGATGGAACAGAATTTCTATCGAATGGCGGCGGACCAGGACCCTGAACACGCCGTTCAGCTCTTAAAAGAATCGCTCGCAAAGAACCTGTCAAATGAAACTTATTATCAGTTAGAGAGGTTGGCAGACAAAGACACCTCGGCGGCCGGCGAAATGGCATCGCTCACGATCAATAAGCTGATGGCCGGCGGATACATGAGCGGCTCTCAGCCTATGTACATGAACATTCAGCTCACCAACCAAATATTGAGCAACGCCATGTCTGATCAGGCTGGGACCGAGAGAAAATTAAAATTTGACAGCGGTCAGGTCCGCCAGCTGGCAAGCAAGTTTGTGTCTGCTTATCTCTCAGATCCACGGACGGCGCCGTATATCGGTTCGTCGATCGTTCCGATCGCCGAAAAATTCTCGCCGTCCTCGGTCGAGGCGGTCAGGGCGCGTACCGTGTCTCCGCAAACCGGGACGCCTGAAATGGACGCGGCTTATCAGAAGCTAATGAGTGCCGACACGCCGCCGGAACAGATGCTTGCCGTCGCCGGCAAGTTTTCAATCGACAACCGGCGGAATATTTACCAGACCGCATCGAGCAGGCTCCTCGACCGCGGCGACACCGAGGCCGCGCGAAATGTTCTGGCGGAAAATTTCGAAGGCGACACGCGTCGTGAGTTGCTTGCTAACTTTGATATGCAGAATAGCTATAACCTGATCAATTCCGGCAAGTTTTCGGAAGCGGAACGAGCGATCGATCCCTTGCCTGATCAGCAGCGTGTCCCGGCGCTGATAGCTCTGGCAAATTCGGTCTACGCCAAAGATCAGAAGGAGAACAGATCGTATGCGGAATCTTTGCTGGCACGCGCTGCCGACGTGACCGGCGAACGGCCTGAGAACTCGGCCGAGATGGGTCTACTTATGCAGGTCATTTCGGGCTACACCAACATCAGGCCCGACGAGGCGTTCAGACTCTTTGAAGGGCTCGTTCCAAAAATAAACGAGCTTACCGATGCAGCCGCGGTAATTAACGGTTTTCAGGTCGGTTCAAATGTGCGAGACGGCGAATTTATCATGGCGCAGGGCGACCCGTTCAACGGTTACGGCGGGAACTCCTCGATCATCGGCACGCTCGCTCAGTCAGATTTTGACCGGGCAATGAAATTGATCGACGGATTTTCGAGACAGGAGATGCGGATCTCGATGAGACTTCAGACGGCAGCGAGTATCGGTTTAACGACAAACAATGGAGCCATGCGGTCGCTTCCTATTAGTGGTAGAAGTTTTGGCAACGCCATCATGATCGATCGATAGCGTCGAAGGCCGCCTCGATCTATAGAACGCCCTTAAGAGCCTGACCCGTATAGGATTTTCGCACCCGAGCCACTTCCTCGGGCGTGCCCGCTGCGACGACCTTTCCACCGCCGGAGCCGCCTTCGGGACCAAGATCGATGACATGGTCAGCCGATTTGATCACATCGAGATGGTGCTCGATGACGATCACCGTGTTGCCGGTGTCAACGAGCTTTTGCAAAACATCGAGCAGTTTATGCACGTCCGCAAAATGCAATCCGGTCGTCGGCTCATCGAGAATATAGATCGTCTTTCCGGTCGCGCGTTTTGACAGCTCCTTGGCAAGCTTTATTCGTTGGGCCTCGCCGCCCGAGAGTGTCGTCGACGACTGTCCGATCTGAATGTATCCCAAGCCGACATCGATGAGAGTCTCGAGTTTTTGTTTTATCTGAGGGATATTTTCGAGCAGCGGCAGAGCGTCGTCGATCGTCGTCGCTAGGAGATCGGCAATAGACAACCCCTTGAATTTGACGGCGAGCGTTTCGCGGTTGTACCGCTTGCCGCGACAGACGTCGCACATCACATAAACGTCCGGCAAAAAATTCATTTCGATGCACTTCATCCCGTCGCCTTCGCACGCCTCGCAGCGGCCGCCTTTTACGTTGAAGGAAAATCTTCCTGGCTTGTAGCCGCGAGTTCTCGACTCGGGCAGCATCGCGTAAAGCTCGCGAATCGGCGTGAAAAGACCTGTGTATGTCGCCGGATTCGACCGCGGCGTACGCCCGATCGGCGATTGGTCGATCTCGATTATCTTATCGACAAGCTCGAGTCCCTCGATGCGATCGTATTCGAGCGGCTCAACGGCTGATTTATAAACATGCCGATACAGCGCGGGATACAAGATGTCTTCAACCAGCGTCGATTTGCCTGAGCCTGACACGCCTGTTACGCAAATGAACAATCCCAGCGGAAAGTCGACATCGATATTCTTGAGATTATGCCCGCGTGCGCCGATGACCGCGATTCGGTTTCCGTTCGGCAGGCGACGCAGATCGGGCACGTCGATCTTTAAGTTGCCGCTGAGATATCTGCCCGTTAGGGAGTTTTCGGTCGTCTCGATCTTTTTTGGATCACCGGTCGCGATGACCTCGCCGCCGTGTGTGCCGGCCAGCGGCCCGAGATCGACGACATAATCGGCATTCTCGATAGTCTCTTCGTCGTGTTCGACGACGAGCACGGTATTGCCCAGATCGCGCAACTCATGCAACGTATCGAGCAGCCGTTTATTGTCACGCGGATGCAGGCCGATGCTCGGTTCGTCTAATACATAGAGAACGCCGCGGAGCTGCGAGCCGATCTGCGTCGCCAGCCTGATCCGCTGGCCTTCACCCCCGGACAACGTCGCCGACGATCGGTTTAAGGTAAGATAGCCGAGCCCGACGGCATCTAAAAATCCGAGCCGATCGCGGATTTCCTTTAGCACGAGGCCCGCTATCTTTTCTTCGCGCGGTGTCAGGTTTATAGCCTCAAATTTCCCGACCGAGTCGGATATCGGCAATTCCGTATATTCCCCGATGCCGAGACCGGCGATCTTAACGGCAAGACTTTCCGGCTGCAGCCGCTGCCCTTCGCAAGCCGGACATGGGACCGGTGCGACCAACTCTTCGAGCGCCGCCCGCGTCTTTTCCGATGGCGGATTTTCCATCCGGTCGCGCATTACGCGCAGCGCCCCTTTCCAATCCGACTCGTATTTGTAACTTCCCTGCCGAAATGTCAGCCTCCGCTTCGTGCCATGAAAAAAAGCATCGCGAATCTCCTTTGGCATGTCTGCGAATGCCGTCTGCAAAAGTTTTTTCGCGGCGGTATCATTGCCGTTCGCGGTCAGTTTCTTTTTAATTTTTGTTACGATCGAATCGTCCGGTTGCCCGAGCTTGTCGGCGTCTGTGGCCCGTTCGATGATCGCGGCCAGCGCCGTCTTCAGATATGCTGCACCGGCTTTGTCGACGCCGGCAAGAAACTCGACCTTTCCTATCGGCTGTGATGGGTCAGGCACGATCTTGTTTGCGTCTATCTCCATCACGGTGCCGAGTCCCTGACACCTCTTGCACGCACCGTAGGCCGAATTGAAGGAGAACGAACGCGGCTCAAGTGGAGCGATATTGATCCCGCAATTGACGCATGCCATCCGCTCAGAAAAGAGCTTTTCTTCGCCGTCAACGATCGAGACGAGGACAGCTCCGCCGGTTAACTTCAACGCAGTTTTAACTGATTCGGTCAGGCGTTCTTTGACGCCCTCTTTGATGAGCAGCCTGTCAACAACGACCTCGATCGTGTGATTCTTTCGTTTTTCAAGAATGATCTCTTCATCGAGCTGGCGCATCTCGCCGTCGATGCGAGCCCGCAGAAAGCCGTCACGGTGCAGCTTGTCGAGGTCCTTCCGAAATTCGCCTTTGCGGCCGCGAACGACCGGGGCCAGGATCATTACCCGTTCGCCTTCCGGCAATTCGAGGATTCCGCTGACGATCTGATCGACCGATTGGCGTGTTATCGGCGCGCCGCACTGATGACAATGCGGCTGACCGATCGACGAGAAAAGCAACCGAAGAAAATCGTAGATCTCCGTCACCGTCCCGACCGTTGACCGGGGCGAGCGTGAAACGGTTTTCTGCTCGATCGAGATCGCCGGACTCAAGCCCTCGACCGAGTCGACATCCGGCTTTTCGAGTTGATCGAGAAACTGCCGAGCGTAGGCCGAAAGCGATTCGACATAGCGTCGCTGGCCCTCGGCGTAAATGGTGTCGAAGGCGAGCGATGATTTTCCCGAGCCCGACAGACCGGTGATGACGACAAACTTGTCCCGCGGAATGTCGACATCGATGTTCTTGAGGTTATGCTGCCGTGCGCCGCGGACACTGATTTCGTTAATGCTCATTGAGGTAATAGGCCGCAAATTCTGCGGAGTGTCGAAACGAGTATTTTAACAAATTGGCCGCGGTAAACGCGACCGAGCGCTCCTTGCCCGCGGCCATGCTCTGGTTTAATCTCGAAGCCAAATGTCATCGCCCTCGACATCTTCACGCCAGCCGCCGACGCTAAAACGCGACCTGATCGGCGGGCACTTCCGGTCTTTTCGAAAGGACCCGACGGGTTTT
>DASXPW010000064.1:0-3144 GCA_036493385.1 Pyrinomonadaceae bacterium | reverse complement strand
CGATCGGCTTTGGGGGGCACTGACGTTTGTTTTGATGACGCAGACTGTTCCGATTCGCCCGGCTGACCTCCGGCCATTTCGGGATCAATATCTGTTGAAGCATTCGCCGGAGCTGTGGCCGTCGGCAAGGGCGCTTGTCTCGCTTCCGGCTCGGCAACAGCGGGAACGACTGATTTATTGCCGAACATCGATGGATCGAGGAAATACAAGCCGACCGCGCCCGAACATGCGATAAGTACGGCTGCCAATGCTGCGGCTGTCAACGCAAATCGCCTTCGCCCCGCGCGATTTCCGACTCCGCCCGTACCCGCGGCAGGCCGCACGGTTGTCTCGGTCGAGACGTATCCTGGATGGACCGCCGTTTTTACATCTGTGTGCCCTGTCAGCTCATGCCGCGTATCGGAGCCCATCAGTTTTGTCGGCTGTGCCGAAAGGTCGGCGGCCGTCGCGGATACCATCGTCGGCGCAGCCGTGAGACGGGACGCAAATCGCTGAGGCTCGCGAAGCATCTCGCGCATCTCGGCCGCGCTTGTCGGACGGTCGTCGGCATTTAGCGCCAATGCTGTTTGCAGCACGCCCGCGATGCCCGCCGGGACCTCTTTGCGGGCTGCATTTGCCGGCACAAGTGGATCCGGACGGCTGCTTAAAACGGCCATCGCTCGCGTCAGAGCGTCTTCGGGCGGCGTGCCGGTCAAAAGGTGATAAAGCGTCGCGGCAAGCGAGTAAAGATCGCTCCGCGGATCGGTGCCGGTGCCCTGAATTTGCTCAACGGATGCGTAGTTTCGCGAGTACCCGAAAATGCTCTTTGCCGCCGTTTGATGACCGGCGTCCGTTGGATTGCCCTTAGCCAAGCCGAAATCGAGCAGGATGATCTGATCGCGGGCAGTGATCTTCAGATTTTGCGGCTTTATGTCGCGATGGATGACCGGCATCGACTGATTGTGCAGAAAGTCGAGCGCATCCAAAAGCTGATCGGCCCATTTCAAAACGCGGTCGACATCGAAAATCGTTCCGCTCTCGATCATGTGCGCAAGGTCCTCGCCCGGAATGTATTCCATGACGAGAAACTGGCCGTTCTCTTCGAGAAAGTGATCGCTGACGCGCGGCAGCGCAGCGTGCTTGAGGCTGTTCAGCAGGCGGGCCTCACGCTCGATGGCCTTGCGGTAATTGTCGTCCATCAAGAGCGTTTCTTTGATGGCAACCGTGCTGCCAAATCGCTCGTCGGTCGCGATGTACACCGCGCCCATGCCGCCCTGACCGATCTGCTTGTCGATGCGGTATCGCTGCTGTAAAAGTTTTCCTGGCTCGATCATTCCGGGCGCGCAAAAGCCGACTCCGGCCTATATTACTATAAACACCACGCTAATTCGATAAATGACAAGGGAGCGATGAGATGTTCCATTTGCTCCTAGAGGTTGCCAATTTGGACTTCTGCGGTGATCAGGATGTTTCCTGATAGAACGAGAACGGTCTCACGCAAAGATCGCAAAGGGTCGCAAAGAAAGCAAATCAGAAGGAATAGCTAGATCATGAACATCACAATCGAGCACAAAGAATTCTTATCAGAGAACAATTCATATGCTTCCTTTGCGTTCTTTGCGAGCTTCGCGTGAAACTTCTTATCCACTTACCGAAACCACCGCTCTGTCATGTCGCACCAGATCGCGAGACCTTGCCATTCGCCGAATTTGCTGTAAAATTTTGCGATCTTTTTGTCCGTGCATTTTCGGCCGTTGTTGTGGGTTTTATAGAATTGACCGCGAAGCCACGAGTCCAGTGCCAGGCCGTCATATCGCGCGAGAAGTTTCAATAAATTCTCCGCAGCGTAGTCACCGACGCCTTTTATCTTTTTAAGTTCTTTTTTCAGTTCGGCTGTCGGCAGCTCGGAGTGCAGCCAGCTTTCCGGGTCGATCTCGCCCGAAGCGACCGCCGTAGAAAGCTCGACGAAGTACGACGACCGGTATCCCGCGCGTATCTCATCTCGATAAAAGGCATCATCCTGCGCGGCCATTGCCTGCGGTGTCGGAAAAGCCTTGCGTCCGTCGGCCGCCACATCACCAAGTTTATCGACCAGATTTCCGACCATCTTCCTGGTCAGCGCCCACGAGCAGTTTGTCGTGCAGATCGTTTTTACGAGGTCTTCCCAAACCAACGGCGACCGCAGCAGGCGACCCGCATTTGCATCTGCGATCCACGAGAGCCGATCGTAGTTTTCGAGCGTCGCGTAAAACTCGCTCATCTTCTCATCCAGACGCAGAATATGCGCCACGCCGCGTGCGATCCTGTCCGCGTCGCGCGGCTTCGACGATAGAGCTACCTTTAATCCACTCCGCTCCTTTCTTATCGTCGCCGTTATCACGCGGTCGCGTTTTGTCGGCGCGAAAACGTAAGTCAATTCAGGCGAGCGTTCCTTATGCTCGAACGGCGGCAGATCGTACCAGCCGTGGCTTGCGACCGTATGTCGAAAACTAAAATCGCGCGGCAGACGAATTTCCAAAATCTGTGGCATCGATGAAATATTATTGTGCGAGATAAGATCCGACAAGCCAACCATCATTCGCGTTTCTTTGCGATCTCTGCGGTCTTTGCGTGAGACTCTGAAAATCTCACACACAGCTCGTGATGGACGCAAAGAAGAACATCCAGATCTACATTAAGGTAATATTGCTTGGCGTTTATTTGAAGCACGTCTTAAAATTCATTCAACACGCGTGAATCTGCCGAATTATCTAACTTTGCTTCGCATTCTGATCGTGCCGCTTCTGGTCGTCGTACTTCTGACCGAGGTCGGCGAGAGCTATCTCGGAATAAGCGGCTACGCGCTGGCCATTGGGGTTTTTCTGGTTGCGACGTTTACGGACATTCTCGACGGTCATCTCGCGCGGCGGCGCAATCAGGTCTCCAATTTCGGCAAACTGCTCGACCCGATCGCAGACAAGCTTTTGACCTCTGCCGCGCTGATCGTTCTTGTCGAAAAGCATCTCGCGCCGGCGTGGGCCGTCGTCATCATCATCGGCCGCGAATTTATCGTGACTGGACTTCGCTCGTTTGCCGCTTCGGAGGGCGTCATCATACAGGCGCGCAGCCTCGGCAAGATCAAAATGTGGATGCAGTGCATCGCCATCGTCGCGCTTCTAGTTGCCG
>DASXPW010000063.1:0-4502 GCA_036493385.1 Pyrinomonadaceae bacterium | reverse complement strand
AAAGATCGAGCAATTGATCAAGGACAATCCACAGGCAAAAGGTATCCTCCTCGGCCACCACGGGATGAGCTCATGGGACAACAGCGATAAGACATGCTACGAAACCGCGTTGGAGATCATCGACCGAGCGGCCCAGTACATCGAATCCCATGACAAGGGCGACGCGACGTTCGGCGGGAAAAAATACGAAGCCCTCGACGACGAAGTCCGGCAAAACCTCCAGGCCGAGATCATCCCGTTTATTCGCGGACTGATCTCGGAGAACAAACGGTTTGTCGGAACTGTTCAGGACGATGCGAAGATGCTCCGCTTCGTCAACAGCGTCGACGGCCCGCGGCTGGCTGAGCTCGGGACGTCGTGTCCCGACCATTTTTTGCGGACAAAGATCAAGCCGCTGTTTGTCGATTGGGACCCGGCGACCGGCGACCTTGCGCAGCTAAGAACATCGATCTCAGACGGACTGGTTCAATATCGCAAGGATTACACGGCTTATTATGACCGCTGCAAGCGGCCCGATTCGCCGGCGATGCGCGATGCCAACCCGACGGTGGTGCTCATTCCTGGCCTCGGAATGATCGCTTGGGGAAAAAGCAAAAGCGAGTCGCGCGTCACCGGTGAATTTTACAACTGCGCCATCGAGGTCATGCGCGGCGCCGAGGCCATCGACCAATATGAAGCGATGGACCAGCAGGAGGCTTTCGATATAGAGTATTGGCCGCTTGAGGAAGCGAAGCTGAAGCGAATGCCGCCCGAACAGGAGCTTGCCCGCCAGATCCACGTCGTCATCGGCGCCGGAGCGGGCATCGGTCGCGAGGCCGCACTCCGACTTGCGAAAGAGGGCGCTCACATTGTCTGCGTGGATGTGAACGAACAGGCTGCTAAACAGACTGCCGATCAGATAATTGCGATCTACGGGCAGGGAATTGGCGTCGCGGGAACGGGAATTTCCGATTGCGGTCCGGCGATCGGCCTCGGCTGCGACATGACTGACCGCGCCTCAGTCACGGAATTGTTTGAAAAAGTAGTTCTTGCTTATGGTGGAATAGACGCGGTTGTCGTAACCGCAGGCGTTTTCGTCCCGCCCGACAAGAGCGGCAATATCGACGACAAGCTGTGGGACCGAACCTTTGAGATAAACGTCAAGGGAGCTTACATCGTTGCGGAAGAGGCAGCGACGGTATTTAAGAAACAGGGCTTGAAGGGCAATATCGTACTAACAACCAGCGCGAATGCCGTTGTTGCCAAGAGAGGAAGCCTCGCTTACGACACCAGCAAGGCGGCTGCAAACCACCTTGTTCGCGAGCTTGCCGTCGAAATGGCGCCGCTCGTTCGCGTTAATGCGGTGGCGCCGGCGACGGTTGTCAAAGGCAGCACAATGTTTCCGCGCGACCGGGTCGTTGCCTCGCTTACAAAATACAATATCGTTTTTGACCAATCGGAAGAGACCGATGTGCTGACGGAGAAATTATCTTCGTTTTACGCTGGTCGCTCGCTTACCCAGACGCCGATCGAACCGTCGGACCAAGCCGAAGCGATCTTTTTGCTTCTGTCGGATCGACTTAGCAAGACGACAGGTCATATCATTCCCGTCGACGGCGGTTTGCAGGACGGCTTTATGAGATAATTCTTTTATCCGGAGAATTTACGATGGGTGCCAATTTCGAGATCGAAGAAGATCTTATCGCTGAACAAAACAAGGCACTGAAGGGGTGGCTGGCTGAGGACTTTGAACACCTTGGTCGACGGCTCAAGCGCCGCGACGTCAACATCGAAAACGTCGTAGAAAAAGCCCAGAAATTCAAGGTGGCAGTTCCCTCATGGGGCGTTGGGACGGGCGGGACGCGTTTTGCGAGATTTCCCGGATCGGGCGAGCCTCGAAACATTCTCGAAAAGCTCGAAGACTGTTCGACGATCCATAAACTTGTTCGTTCAACCTCGGCGATCTCGCTGCACATTCCATGGGACAAGCCGGATCACGCGGAAGCTCTGCTTGAGAATGCTCGCTCGCATGGCCTCACGTTCGACGCGATGAATTCGAACACGTTTCAGGATCAGCCCGGACAGAAAGAGTCGTATAAATTCGGCAGTCTTTCACATACCGACAAGGCCGTTCGTCGACAGGCGATAGAACATAATATTGAGTGCATCGAGATCGGGCAAAAACTTGACTCGAAAGCACTGACCGTCTGGGTCGGCGACGGGAGTAACTTTGCCGGACAATCAAATTTTCGCCACTCGCTCGAACGCTATCTCGAGTCAATGCATGAGATATACGCCGCCGTTCCCGACGACTGGCGGCTCTTTATGGAGCACAAGCTTTATGAGCCGGCGTTCTATTCGACGGTCATCAACGATTGGGGGACGAGTTTCTATTGCGCGTCGCAGCTTGGCGAGAAGGCAAATTGCCTTGTCGATCTCGGCCATCACGCGCCGAATGTGAATATCGAGCAGATAGTCTCGCGGCTAATTCAGTTCAGAAAGCTCGGCGGATTTCATTTCAACGACAGCAAATACGGCGACGACGATCTGGATGCGGGTTCGGTCAAGCCCTTTCAATTGTTCTTGATCTTTAACGAGTTGGTCGACGCCGAGGTGAGCGGTGTGCCCGGATTCGCTCCGTCGTATATGCTCGACCAATCGCACAACGTGACAGATCCGATCGAATCGCTCGTGACAAGCGCCATGGAGGTCACCCGCGCATACGTTCAGGCGATGCTGGTCGATCGGGAAAAACTTGCGGAAGCGCAGGGTGCGAATGACGCGATCCAGGCGCACCTAACGATGAAGGAAGCCTTCACGACCGATGTCTCGCCGATCCTCGCCGCCGCGCGCGAGTGGAATGGCGGTGCGATCGATCCGATCGCGGTCTACAGGGCCAGCAACTATCGTTCGCACAAGGCAAAAGAGCGTCCCGCTCGAACCGGCATGTCGGCCGGAATTATTTAATAGTAGATAAGTTCGCGACTTCGATTGCGTTACCGATTTTCACCCAGGACCAATGCCGATCAATGCTAGATACTTTGTTTATAGCAGTTGACTTGGGTGCCGGCTCTGGCAGGGTTTTTCTGTGCGGGATCGGTGCGGACGAACTATCACTCGAAGAGATCCGTCGATTTCATTATCCCCCGCGAATCAAAAACGGAAGGATGCGGTGGGATTTTTCTTTGATCTTCGACGAGATAAAGGCTGGCCTCAAACAGGCAACCGCTCGCGCCAAGGAACTTGACCGTCCGATCCATAGCATCGGCGTTGATAGTTGGGGTGTCGATTATGGCTTGCTTGACGCTAACGGCAAACTGATCGACGACCCGGTCTGCTATCGCGACGATCGTACGTCAGGCGCGATCCATGAGGTTTCGGCCCGCATACCGCGCCGATCGATCTTTGAACGCACCGGTATTCAATTTCAGAATTTCAATACGCTATTCCAGTTATGGTCCGAGCGCGAAGATCTTAAAAGCGCTTCAAAACTGCTGCTCCTCCCGGACCTTGTAAATTACTTTCTCACCGGAAAGATAGCGGCCGAGTTCACCAACGCGACCACGACGCAAATGGTAAATGCGGCGACCGAAAAATGGGACACGGCATTGATCGACGACCTGGATCTGCCCGTCAAAATTCTCCCTGACATAATTTCGGCGGGCAGCGATCTCGGGAAGCTGAAACCGGCGATAGCCGCTGAACTCGGTTTGAAAGAAGTGCATGTCATCGCACCCGGCACCCACGACACCGCCAGCGCCGTTGCCGCCGCTCCGATCTCACGCGAATGCGCTTATATTTCCTCTGGCACCTGGTCATTGGTCGGTGTCGAAACGGACGAGCCTATTATCAACGCCGATGTCGAATGCCGGAATTTTACCAACGAAGGCGGCGTCTATGGCACGACACGATTCTTAAAGAACGTGATGGGCCTCTGGATATTCGAGTCATGCCTGCGCGAATGGAAAAAGCTCGGGGTCGACCTCAAATATGATGACATCATTAGCAAGGTTTCGGATCGAGGCGGCTTTTCGGCTTTGATCTTTCCGGACGATCCACGTTTTCTGAATCCACCGTCGATGCTCGACGCGATGAGGGAGCAGCTTTCCGAAACCGGACGAGAGTTTGAAGATGATCCGATATCGATCTCGAAGATGATCTTTGATTCGCTCGCATTTCGGTATGCTTCCGTTTTGCGATCTATCGAATCAGTGACCGGGCGTAAAATTAAAGGTGTACAGATCCTCGGCGGTGGCGGCAGAAATCGATATTTAGATCAGATGACGGCAGATGCAAGCGGTTTGAAAGTTAGGGCCGGACTTTTCGAGGCGACCGTACTTGGAAATGTTTTGGCACAGGCGATCGCAGCAGGCCGTTTCTCATCTCTCGCTGACGGGCGAGAATACGTTGAGCGAAACGTCCAATTTGTCGAGTTTGCCCCGCAGACGTCGCGCGAAATGGCGGATGCCGCCGCTGGATACAGTGAGATCGAAGCGCGTTTCGAAAACGCCCAACGATCAACG
>DASXPW010000062.1:0-4602 GCA_036493385.1 Pyrinomonadaceae bacterium | reverse complement strand
AACTCGGCGTTAAAAATTTGATCCTGACAAACGCTGCCGGCAGCCTGAATACCGATATGCCGCAGGGTAGCCTGATGCTCATTACCGACCATCTGAATCTGATTGGTGCGAATCCGCTCCTCGGCAAGAATGATGCGAGATTTGGACCACGTTTTCCCGATATGACGGAAACGTATGACGCGGAATTTCAACAGATCGCAACAGAAGAGGCGTCAAAGATCGTCCACGAGCGCTTTGAGCGGCGACAGGACGAGCGAGCAAGTGCGTTCCTTCATCGCGGGGTTTACTGCGGTTTGTCAGGGCCGACGTATGAGACGCCAGCTGAAATTCATATGTACCGATTGCTGGGAGCCGACGCGGTCGGAATGTCGACTGTGCCGGAAGCGATCGCGGCACGCCATCAAGGTATGCGCGTACTCGGTATCTCGTGTATCACAAACCTTGGCGCCGGCATGATCGAAGGGCCTATTGATCACGACGCGGTGATGGAAACCGGTGCACGGGTCGCCGAGATATTTAAGGAGTTATTACGGCGGATCATCTTGAGGATCAGCGATTAATTCAATGTTTATTGGCATTTGCGGCGGCACAGGTTCTGGTAAGACGACGATCGCACGGGCGATAGTCGACGCGGTGGGTGCTGAGCGCGTCGTCCTTATTGAGCAGGATTCTTATTACCGCAACCTGGCCGACATGCCGCTCGATGAGCGGCATCAGGCAAATTTTGACCATCCGGATTCTATCGACAGCGACATGCTCGTCGATCATCTGATCCGGCTCAAGCAGGGATTGACGGTCGAGATGCCGCTTTACGATTTTGTCACCCACACACGCAGCGACCAGATAGAGATAATTGAACCTCGGCCGGTTGTCATCGTCGAGGGCATTCTGATCTTTGCCGAGCCGCGTGTGCTCGATCTTCTTGATGTACGGATCTTTGTCGACACCCCGAACGATGTCAGGCTGATGCGACGGCTGCGCCGCGACATCATCGAGCGCGGCCGCACATTCGAAAGAACCATGGAACAATACGAAAGGACAATACGTCCAATGCATTTCGAGTTTGTCGAGCCGTCAAAACGCCACGCTGACATCATCATTCCCGAAGGGGGCCAATTCGGCGTCAGCATCAAATTCCTTTGTAGTCTGGTTCGTGAGAGACTTGAGGAACAGGAAAGAGTTTTAGAAGGTAAATGATCCACACTAACGAAGAGCTGGTCGCGGCGGCAAAAGCGGCACGAGAGAATTCATACGCGCCGTTCTCGGATTTTCGCGTCGGCGCCGCGCTTGAGACCGAAGACGGTGAGATCATCGCCGGCTGCAATGTCGAATCAGCCAGCTACGGCCTTACGGTTTGTGCCGAACGCGTCGCGATCTGGAAGGCGATCTCGGAAGGCAAGCACAAGATCAAGAACATCGCCGTTGTAGCGGACACAGAAGAGCTGACGCCTCCGTGCGGCGTCTGTCGTCAGATCATATGGGAATTTGGCGGAAACGTACCGGTCACTCTGGCTAACCTCAACGGTAAGCGGGAGACGGTCGAGATGAAAGAACTCCTGCCCCGGGCTTTCGATACCAAGTTCCTGAAGTAGCCCGATCAAATGTACCACCGTACCAGCGTGTCCCAGGGTGTACCACCGTACCAGTCTGTACCAGAGTGTACCACCGTACCAGTCTGACGGTGGCAGATCGCGCAATCCTCCTTTTCAATCGAAAACCAGGTGCGTCTTTGAGTCGACCGATACAAAGATCGGTTGAACACCAAATACCTCATGAATGTGATCGGCGGTAAGTACCTCAACCGGGGCGCCGTTCGCAACCACCCGGCCGTTATCCATTAGGACGATCTGGTCGGCAAATCGCGCCGCCAGGTTGAGATCATGGACGACGCCCACGGTGACGACATCAGGCGCTGAGCCAAACTGGCGGATCTTTTTCATAAAATCGATCTGATGCCGAATGTCGAGGAACGTAAGCGGCTCATCGAGGAACAGATAACGGCATTTGTCCACGTCCGGCCTCTCGCCGTCATTCCAGAGCTGAGCAAGGACGCGAGCAAAATTCACCCGCTGCCGTTCGCCGCCGCTCAATGTCTGATACTCGCGCGGCGCGAATTCCGTGATATCAAAGAAGCTCATCATTTCATCGACGGTCGTTTCATCGAGCGGTCGCGGCCGGCCGCCAAAATGAGGATACCGGCCCATCATCACCACCTCACGGACCGTGAGCGGAAACGCGATCTCGATCGCTTGCGAGAGGACCGCGCGGCGCCTTGCAAGTGAGAGCTCGCCTTCACAACTGACATCGTTGCCATCGTACGTGACCTGACCGACGTGCGGCCTGAGGTGCCGCGAAAGCACTTTTATAAGCGTTGACTTGCCCGCGCCGTTTGGGCCGATGATCAGATGCAGCTTACCCGGAGCGAACGCAACCGACACACTGGAAAGCAATTCGCGCCCGCCCGCTCGATAAATTATGTTGTCGGCTACTAACATCTTTGGCGACTTCGATCGTTCAGTGAGACTCCGGAATAACTGATAAGTGATAACTGGTAAGTGATAATTTTGCTTGAAACGAGGTATCAGTTATCACTTATAACCTTTCACTTATTTCGGAAAAATTGCGCGTGTGTCTCTAAAACACATATTGTCTCCGGCGCAGCAGATAAAGAAAGACGGGGACTCCGACGACCGACGTAACAATACCGATCGGTAGCTCCGCGGGCCGCAGAGCAAGTCGGGCGATGAGGTCCGCGACGCTCAGCAACGCAGCGCCCATGAGAGCGCTGCCGAGGATAAGAAATCGATTGTCCGCTCCGCGCAGCATTCGCAGAATGTGAGGCACGATCAGGCCGACAAAACTGATCACGCCCGTAAACGCGGTCGCGACCGCTACGATTACGACGTTGATCGACAGGATGATCCATTTCAGCCGATTGACATTGACGCCGAGATACATTGCCTCCTCTTCGCCGATCATCAGCGCGTTGAGCTGCTTGGCATACGTCATTGCGAGTGCCGTTCCGCCGATCGTCGAAACACCGACGATCTGAACGGCGGCCCAGCTTGCGCCGGACAATGTGCCGAGACTCCAAAACGTGATCGACCGTGCCTGTGGGTCGCGAGCGATGTAAGAGAGAAATCCGATCGCGCTCATAAACAGCGCATTTATCGCGAGACCGGTAAGCAGCAGCATGACGATCGACGTCCGGCCGTCATCACGCGAACGTGCCAGCATGAACACGAGATACGTCGAAATGATTCCGCCGAGACATGCAGCGACAGGCAGGCTGTAGAGGCTTGAGCCGATATTCAGCATTCCGCCGATGACGAAAAATATTGCGGAACCGAATGCCGCACCGCTCGATGTGCCGACCAATCCGGGTTCGACGATCGGGTTGCGAAACAGAGCCTGCATCAGCGTCCCGCCGACGCTGAGACTTGCCCCAACAAGCATGCAGAGGATCGCGCGCGGAAGTCGAAGCTCAAGAAATATTCTTTGGTCCAGGGTCGTTTCCGCGTGGCCTGGTAAAAGCGATGTGAACGCCGAGACGATGTCGTTTATTGAAAAATCGATCGCGCCGAAACGGATCGACGCTGCAAAAACGACCAGCATCGCGACGGCTAAAATGAGCAGCAGGCTGCTTTTGCCGGAAGGTCGGGTCATTTTTTGTGGATCAATTCGGCTACCTTTTCAATATTCTCGCCCGTTCGCGGACCAAAGTACATTAACTGATTTTCTTCGATCCGGTAAATGCGGTTGTTTTTGGCGGCGTTTGAGGTTTCGACGCCGGGCAGCGCCTTTATCTGATCAAGAGAGCCGCCGAGACGGTCAAAGCCAAAATCGGTGACGAGTATCACGTCCGGGTTCGCTTGGGCAACCGTCTCAGGCGACGCCATTCGCTGCATTCCGTTTGAATCGATGGCCATCTCGCCGCCTGCCCATTCGACCATCTGCCCGGCTCCGGCCGCATCGCCCTCACCGCGTTTGCCGACGACCATATAGACATTTGAGGCGCGTCCAAAATGGATCACTGCGACGCGCGGATGATCGGTATATTGCTTGACCTTTTCGAGCGAGTCCGCCATCTGCTGATCGAGCGTGCGGCAAAGCTCCTCGGCCTTATCCTGCTTCTGAAAATAGGCCCCGATCTCGCGGATCAGCGCCTTTGTGCCATCGATCGAATTGTTCTTTGAGTCGAATGTCTTTATGGGGATATTGAGCTGCTTGATCTGCTCGACGACCTGCGGCGGCCCGATATTTCCGTCAGTCAGGATCGCCGTTGGATGCAGCGAAAGTATTCCTTCCGCGCTCAAGGCACGATGATAGCCCACCGTCTGTACGTTCTTGATCTCCGGCGGATAGGTGCTCGATAGATCGACACCGACAACCTTGTCCTGAGCACCCAGAGCCCAGATGATCTCATTATAGATGGGCGAGATAACAACGACCCGATCACCGGTCGCCTGGTTAGGTTGGTTGGCAAACCGCCCGCAACCCGCCGGCAAAAGGAACAAACTGAAAACGAGGAAGAGTGAAGTTTGCCTCATAACTATTTCGACGAAGATCCGTATTTGAATTTTCGTACTAGATCATAGCTGA
>DASXPW010000061.1:0-3780 GCA_036493385.1 Pyrinomonadaceae bacterium | reverse complement strand
TTCACGCACGATCGAGCGCGAAATGACCGCTCTGCGAACCTGGATGGACGAGGCGGCCGACGGATGACCTGTGTTAAAATCGAAGTTTAGTTTTAGCTATATTAAATTTATTTATGACCCGCGAGATCCAGGAATCAGTTAGCCAAGCCGAAGTTGAAAAGGAGCGCTGGGAAGACGAAACGCTCGCAAAGGTTCTCGAAAAAACACCCGAGCGAAGATCCACTTTCGAGGGCGTCTCACTCGAACCGGTCGATAGGTTGTATACGGAGGCCGACGCGGAAGGCATCGATGTCGGTTTTCCCGGCGAATATCCTTACAAGCGAGGCATTCACCCGACAGGTTATCGGGGCAAGCTCTGGACGATGCGCCAGTTTGCCGGTTTTTCGTCGCCCGAGAATACGAACAAGCGTTTTAAGTTTTTGATGTCGCAAGGCCAGACCGGCCTCTCGGTCGCGTATGACCTTCCGGCGCTGATGGGCATCGACGCCGACTCGCCACTGGCCGAAGGCGAGGTTGGTAAATGCGGCGTGGCGGTTTCGTCGCTGGCCGATTTTGAAGTCTTGTTTGATGGCATTCCACTCGACCAGGTAACGATTTCGCAAACTATCAATGCTCCCGCCCCGATCTTTTTGGCAATGTATCTTGTAGTCGCTGAAAAACAGAAAGCGGATCTCAAAAAAATATCGGGCACGCTGCAAAACGACATCCTTAAGGAGTATATCGCTCAAAAGGAATGGATCTACCCGATCAAACCGGCGATGAAGCTGGTCATCGATACATTCGAATACTGCGCGCAAAACGTCCCGAAATATAATCCGATCTCGATCTCCGGTTACCACATTCGCGAAGCCGGCGCGACGGCGCTGCAGGAACTCGCATTTACGCTCCGTGACGGTGTCGAGTATGTACAGTATGGCGTCGACCGCGGAATGGATGTTGATGAATTTGTCCCGCGACTTTCGTTCTTCTTTAATGCGCATAATGACTTTTTTGAAGAGATCGCAAAATATCGCGCGGCCCGCGTCGTGTGGGCCCGCACGATGAAAGAGCGCTTCGACGCCAAAAATCCGCGGACGATGCAGCTTCGATTTCACACGCAAACCGCCGGCGTTTCGTTGACCGTACAGCAGCCGCTCAACAATATTGCCCGCGTGGCGATCCAGGCCCTCGCCGGCGTTCTCGGCGGCACGCAATCGCTGCATACAGACTCGTACGACGAGGCTCTCGCTCTGCCGACCGACGAGGCGGCGCTGATCGCGCTCCGCACACAGCAGATCATTGCCGAAGAGACGGGCGTTCCAAACACGGTCGACCCGCTTGGCGGCAGTTGGTATGTCGAATCTCTCACCGAAAAAATGATCGGCGGCTGTCTCGATTATTTTGACAAGATCGACGGTTTGGGCGGCATGGTCGAGGCTGTCGAGGCTGGCTTTCCACAGCGCGAAATTCAAGAGTCCGCGTACCAATACCAAAAAGCCGTCGAGCGCCGCGAACAGACCATCGTCGGCGTCAATAAATACGTCATGGACGAAGAACCGTCAAAGATCGACATTTTGCAGATCGACGAGACGGTCCGCGACCACCAACTTGAGCGGCTCGCCCATGTGAAATCAACTCGTGACAACGGCGCCGTCCGAAACGCGCTCGACAAACTCAAAACGGCGGCAAAACAAAACGAAAATACAATGCCCGCCATTATCGAAGCCGTCGCAGCCTACGCAACCGTCGAAGAGATCTGCGTCGCGCTTCGTGACGTCTACGGCGTGTATGAAGAACCGGCTTTTTAGAAAAAAGGTTTAGAACAGTTGCCAGTAAACAGTTTTCAGTTACCAGTAGGAAACGGGCAACGGTATCAATTATTTTTAGAACAGCTTCCAGTCATCAGTTTCCAGTCACCGGTAAAAACTGGAAACAGGTGCTGGTAGCTGGAAACTGTTTACCGTTAACCGTCCTTAATGTCTTATGCAAGACTTCGAAAACTTGGCGTCTGGAAAAAAGCACACGAGTTGGCACTTTACACCTATCGGATCACGAATGATTTTCCACGCGATGAGGTTTTCGGCCTGCGGAACATGATGCGAAAGACGAGTATCGATATCCCTGCTATTGTCGCTGAAGGATGCGGCAAGCAGTACCCGCAGGAATTCACCCATTCTCTCAACACGGCGATCGGGTTTTCGAACAGACTTGAATACTACGGCATCATGGCCCGCGATCTCGAATTTCTCCCCCTTACAGTGTTTGAGGAGTTTTCCGGGCGGCTCGCCGAGGTCCGCATGATGGCGAGTGGACTAAGCAAAAAAGTCTCAGTTGTGTAGGCTCGCAGACTACGCGCAGGTAAAGAATCGCATCCAATTACTTTCGGAGTTTCTATGAAAGTTATATTTCTTGTCGCGGCCCTCATTTCTTTTATTGCCGGGGCGGCGATGAGGCTTGAGGGCAAGCTGAGGAGCGGCGCTCCTTCTGCAGCTGCTGGAGTGAACTGTTCAGACGGCTGGCGGATAACCGGGTATTACACACCTATCGAAACCGATTACACCACACCTGAGACTCGCGAGATCGAGATTCGCGGTGCAGATCGAACGACGACCAAAGAAACGTTCAATGCCGATTTTCTTAGGACGATCTTTGACGACGATAAGGGTTATGGTGAAGGCTGGGGCAAAACGCGCTTCGGCTGGTACCTTGGCAACTACAACGGCGGCTGGCATAAGGCGGACGCTCCGCTTGACGCTGATGATAGGCCGTTGAAGCCGGATGCCGTGGCTGTAGACCGCTCGGTCATCCCGGCCGGCAGTACTGTAACGATTCCCGACCTGCCCGGTGATCTTGGGAAGCTTGTATTTAAAAGCACCGACGTTGGCGTTTCTGTCCATGGCAAGCACGTCGATGTTTATACCGGCGAAGGCCGTGAGGCGCGCCGGCGAATGTATGTGTTTACGTACGAAGATGAAGACGAGAATGATAAGGGGCTGACCAAAGTTTGCTTTCAGCCGCCCGCAACTCAGTAGTAAACTACCCGAATTCTGATATACTTCCGGCGTTCTCAAATCCAATGTCGGAAGTTTTTCTTCTAGAACCCGACGCAATGGCGTCTAAACCGCGAGCCACCGAATTGCTCGGCTCGCACGGCGAGACGCTTGCGGGTACATTTCTTATCGAGAATGGCTACCGGATCGTCATGGCCAATTTTAAGGTACCGGTTGGTCGAAACGGTCGCGGAGCCCAGGTCACGGGCGAGATAGATATCATCGCGCTAGATGGCGAGACGCTGTGTTTTATCGAGGTCAAAACCCGTAGGTCAGAGGCGTTCACCCCGGTCATCACAGCGATCGACCGCCGCAAACAACGTCAGATCACGCGGACCGCGAAAGTCTACCGGCGAATTTTTCGCGTATTTGAAATGGCGTACCGATTCGACGCCGTCACTATCTTGATGGCATCGGGCCGCGAGCCAAAGATCGAATTGATCAAAGGATTTTGGTCGGAAAGCCAATTTCGCAAGCGAACGTGGAATTTGGAGGCCTGGCAAGATCATTTTTGAACTTCGCGCGTCTGGATGCGTACTAATCTCAACACATACCAACCCCTATGAAAAAGACAATTATTTTACTAACTCTTGCCTTTTCCCTATTCGCTTTGGCGGGCGTGGCGAGCGCTCAACAGCCGCCGCTGATCGACCGTGAGACGTTTTTCGGCAATCCCGAATACGCGGGAGCACAGATCTCGCCCGACGGAAAATACATATCCTTCATCAAACCGCTCAACGGCACGATGAAC
>DASXPW010000060.1:0-6686 GCA_036493385.1 Pyrinomonadaceae bacterium | reverse complement strand
GTTCTAGTTCAGATATTCTATAGCAAGTTTCACCCATTCATTTACTGGACGACCATCGTCGCGACCACCCTGCTTGGCACAGCTCTCGCGGACTACTTTACCCGATCCGAAGGGTTTGGCTATTACTGGGGTTCGCTCATTTTGCTTGCCTGCGTCGTCTTGTCGCTTTTCATTTGGCGCCTGGTGACCGGGACCGTCGACATCGCCAGCGTCAGCTCCGCCAGGAGTGAGATGTTCTACTGGATCACGATCATGTTCTCGCAGACCCTGGGGACGGCACTGGGCGATTATGTCGCAAGCGAAGACGGACTCAATCTCGGCTACCTCATATCGGCGGCCGTGTTCGGCGGGGCGATGGTCATTCTCGCTCTGTTGTACTACCGCACCAAGGTGTCGCACACAATTTTGTTTTGGATCGCGTTTATCCTGACGAGGCCGCTCGGCGCCGTTGTCGGGGATTTTCTGGACAAGCCGACTGCGGACGGCGGCCTTGCATTAAGCCGATATACCGCTACGGCGATATTGCTCGTTTTGATAGTCGCGGCAATTCTTGTCTTCCCACAGAGACCGGCAGAGGAGGCACATTAGCGCTTCTATTTTCGAGCGGCGAACGTCCGCGATGCTTTCGTATTCTGGACGACATTTCTGCGAGGGACGGCACGTTGCTTGCAGTTATGAGTCGTCGCGGGTCGGGACGTTTGCCCGGCTTGGCCTTGGGTTAGCGCTTATTTTCCCTGGCTACGTTGGTTTCTATCCGGCTCGCGCATCCTTATCCGTGCAGAAGAGCAAGCTATCAGTGTAAAAGAGGCCTTTTGATCAATCCACCATGCACATTCGAGAGCGAGTGTGTCGTGATGAACGCCGTCGGATCGATCGACACAGCGGCATCGGTTATGCTCCCGATCTCGAGACGCGTCACCACACAATAGAGCACCGCGACATCTCGTTCGGTTGAGCCGGTCGAGCCTACGCCGCCACTGCCTCGTAAGATCGTCACGCCGCGACCGAGACGATTGACGATCGCCTCTCGGATCTCATCGCTTCGCGGCGAGACTATCATGATCGCCGTGTACTCCTCGACGCCGTGGATCAGAAAGTCGATCGTTTTTGACGCGGCAATGTAGGTCAGTATCGAGTAGAGCGCAGATTCCACGCTCAACAGGAACGCCGCGGCGAGAAATATAAAAACGTTGAGTATGAGAATTACATCGCCAACCCGCAGGAGATGGCTGTTGCGGCTGACGAGCAGAGCGGCGATCTCGGTACCGTCGAGTACGGCACCACCACGAATGGCGAGACCGATCCCGCCCCCGATAAAGAACCCGCCAAACACAGCGGTCAGTAGCCGGTCCGGCGTAACGTCCGGAAATTTTACGAAATAGAGGCACAGCCCGAGCCCAAATATCGCGAGCCCCGTCTTAATGGCAAACCGAGAGCCGATCTGGCGATACCCGATCACGATGAACGGAATGTTGATAATGAAGATCAGCACCGACAGCGGCAGACCAAAGACGTCCGCCACAAGCATCGAGATACCTGTGACGCCGCCGTCAATGAATCGGCTCGAGAGCAGAAACCCCTTGAGGCCCATCGCCGCCGAAAAGATACCGGCGACGATCAGCGCAATATTTTTTGCTTCTTGAAGAAATGCGCGCATTCGATCTGTCGTAGACGAAGGATACCATCTAACGACCTCACTCTGAACGCGCGGCTGCGGACCGCCACTGCAGGATAATAAAATTCTGCTGAAGGAGCTTACTCGTAGGTTCGTACGATCTTGAACGTGCCGCAAAAGGTCGTTTCGTCTTTTCCGAGCCGGTATTGCAGACAGCCATCCTTGACGCTCCAGTCCCAGTTCTCTACCGGTACCTTATACTCGACCGGCAGATCGATCACCTCCGGTTGAGGGTTGTTTGGATAATAGAGGATCGCCTGGACCGACTTCGGAGCGGTCTTTGTTGCCAAGAGCCGTGTTTGTCCGCCGCCTGCGAACGCGGCCACGATCATAACGAATGCGATAACGAGGATTCTTTTCATAGCGCCGAATAAACTATCACCTCGCGGAGGTCGCAGCAATCATTTTTTTTTACGATCCGCCGCGTTTATGGAAAGATCGAAGTGTCTGCTAGCCGACATATGGGAACGATTATTGCCTGACTTTTTACAGCGAACAGTCAGTCGAGGCAAGGCGGTTATGCCAAAACGAGTTCTAATAGTTGACGATTTCACCGATACACGCCGGTTAGCAAAGGTAGTTCTGGAAAGAAGCGGCTATGAGGTCATAGAGGCCGCGGACGGCTATGAGGCTGTAAAGAGGGCAGTTAAGGACCATCCGGACGTCATCTTGATGGACCTTGCGATGCCCGTCATGGACGGCATCCAGGCGACGCAGGCGATACGCCAACATTTCGATCTCACCGAGGTCCCGATCATAGCGATCACAGCCTACGGCGACTTCTATAATGAACGGGCGCGAGACGTTGGCTGTAATGATGTCGTACAAAAGCCCGTCGAGATATCGCGGCTCCAACCGATCGTCGAGCAATTTTTTCGACAAGCTTCATTTACCGAAGAGTAGGCGGGCGATCCGCTCGCCATTTCCCGCCGAGACAACCCGTGGCTGTCAGCACCGGACTCTCTTACGTTTTGTCTTTGGAACGTTTATTGCACGGTCTGTCCTGGATTCTCTTCAAACGTACGACAACCGCACAGGACGCGCCCATTGTCTGTTCGCGGCTTTTCATTGCAGATCATATGCTCGCAGGTTCTATCGTAATGCTAATTGGCTGCCTTTTTCTGATCGCGTACAAACGGATCGCGCGTACTACCGGAACGGTATCTCGCTTCGGTTACTCGCGGACCTCGAGGTCCGGGGCCGAACAGATGTTGACGATCTTAGGCTCGCTTCTGCTGGTGTTCGGCTTTGGCTGCTTTCTCTTTTTCTGAAGATCCTTCCTGAATGGGCCAGTTGGGGAACTTCGCTCATTCGCTCCTGTTTACGGGAAGGAGGAAAGCCCGGTCCTGTCAACCGGGCTTGATTCTCGTCCTCAGCAAAACAAAAAAAATGCCGCCTGTCGCTGCTTTGGGAAATAGCGTCACGCGGCCGAGTCGTTCTTTATCAACCCCGGGGAGGGGTTTGCACCTCTCTACGTTATCAGTGACCGTTCCCCGCGACTGTCCACTGCCGTACATACGGGTGAGATCATGCGGCGGAGCGTTCGGCTGAGACCAGCCCGTCGAGCCAAATCTCGGCCGCCAGCGTATCGCGAAAGACGTTTATTGGTCTGAGGTCCTCGGTCAGCATTTCGAAGATGCGAAACAACCCAAAGAAGAGATCGGTCTCGGCAACGATAGCGACCGGGCCGGGCGCCTGTTCGCGGGCGATCTCGGCACGATGCATCACCAGCATCCGCACGTCGCCTGCGGTGATATCGGTCGTTGCGCCCGTACAGTCAAAGATCTCGGAATAGGCCGCGACGCCTGGTCCGACATCGGCTTTCATGTGGGCGTACAGGTCGCCGAATGTGACTACACCCGTCGCTTTCGTATATATCCGTTCCCTATCGTGATCGATGGTAAATGAGATCGGCATGGCCCTGGTTCTACTATTGCCGCCTGATAGTCTATTACATCGCGCAAGGCCACCGGAAACTATCTTCAGCGAATTACGGCAAACAGGCGCCGCCGCCCGGTTTGCATTGATTGACGCCGCCGCCGACGTTCTTGCAGCAGAGGCTGCAGCACTGCGCGCTTTGTGTACAGCTAGAGAGGTTCGGAATGCACGATGCCGCGTGGGCCGCCGGCGGAGCGACCACCATTGAGATGACCGGCAGGGCCGCCGCGCCTGCCAGCGCAAGCCGCTTTATCGTCTCGCGGCGTGAGGCGGTCGACGTCCGGACAAAGCTCGTGTTCTCGAGCAGGCTGTTCGAGCTGAGCAGGTCCAGCGCAAGCTCTACTATCTCGGCGGTGTTTTCGCTGCCGCGGTGGTCCAGAGCGCGGGCCATGTCCGATCTGTCATTTGTCCCGTCGCAGAGGCGCCAGACGCGCGACGCGGTCGCGTTCAGGCAAAACGCCTGGTTGGTGTCGAGGTCGTAAACCAGCACCTCGCCATCGTCAATATCCTGCATCACTAAGCGGCTGTCGCGCGCTCTCGGAAACGTATCCATATTCATATGCTTTTTAACTTAGCCTCATGGGCTGTGTCGCGTGAGCGAGATAAAGTTACGGCCGGTGAGTGGGCGTGGGCTGAAGGGCCGATCTCTTCGATATACATATATTTAATCAAACCGCGCCGACTCCTTCAACCTACATCAGCCCAAAAGATCATCCTCGGCCGAAATGTCGCACGGATTACATACAGGAATGGATATTGCGTCAACCATCAGCAGAATTTATTTTTCCGCCCCCGAAGCACACGATCATGTCACACGGCAACCGGCCAAAAGTATTATGCGTTGAGGACAATGACGACGAATGCGATCTCGTCACCGAGATCCTCTCCGCGTACGATGTCATCTGCGTGCCGACCGTCGCTCAGGGATGCTCGCTGGTGGGCACGACCAAATTTGCCCTCATCGTGATGGACGAGCATCTGCCGGACGGGTCGGGTCTCGAGCTATGCAGCCGGCTCAGCCGCACAAACGCCGATACGCCCGTCATCATCATTTCAGGCGACACCTATATTACTGCCGAAGAGGCCGCCGCCGCGGGAGCAAAGGCCTTTTTGCCAAAGAGCAAGATCACTTTCGTCAACGACTTGCGGCACCTGGTCAAAGCGTACGCCGCGACCGCCGCTTGAATAAGATCGATCCATCGGTCGATCAGAGAAGCCCCGACCTCCACGCACCGAACAGCGGCCCACCGGGCCGGACGAAAATGGCCGGGGCTTCTCACTTTCCGGACCAGTTTGTCCCGATCATGCCCCAGCCTTGTCCCACTTCTTTCTGGGACACAGAAAGTGTTGAAAACAGGCGGCTTACGGCCTGAAAATGACCCTTGTCCCACGATTTTTCGAAAAATTGTAGCACAATGTGGCAAGTTGTTGATTCCGTGGAGGTTACGGGTTTGAGTTCCCGAAAGTCCGCGCGCCAAGGTTTCGGCTTGCTAAAGCACCATGTTCACCAGCTTTTCCACTTGCTGAAAGGTTGTCAAAGAACCGGGCCGGCGGTATAACGGATGTTATCTGACCCGATATAATTATATCATACGTGTCAAGCGTTGAATGGAGAAGAGATTGCCCGCGAATTACACGAATGAACGCGAATACAGAAGACCGGAACTTCAAATTTCAAATCGCGAATTTCAAAAAAGATCTCACGCAAAGCTCGCAAAGAACGCAAAGTAAGAATCTGCCCGCGTAATTCGCGGGAAATGTTCTTTCTTTCGCGGGCAAAAAAAGAGCGGGCTGCGAGTCCCGCTCAAACCCGGAATGGGCATTGGGCAAACCCTAACCTCCAAGGATCGTTCCGGAGCTGATGTCGCCGGTTGCGGGGTCGCAGTCGGGTGCTTCGCCGCCGGCAAGCCGGTAGATGGCGCCGCGGTTTGAGACGGCGTACGAATACCCACCCGTCTGGCCGGAGACGAGCATCGCCGCGGCGCAAAACGCCTTGCTTGCTGCCGGGTCGACCGTCAGCTCAAACCGGTATCCGCTAATGGTTGGCGTGCCCGTCCAGCGGGCGTCGATGGTGCCACCTGTCGACAGGTCGTCAAATGTGCCGTACGCGCGATTTGTCGAAGCGTAAGAGTCCTCGGCGCTTGCTATGGCGCGAAGCGACCCGATCGCCACGGCCTCGTTTGCTCTCTCGACGGCGGACGTTGCCGGCGGGGCAGCGTCGCCCGCCTTGCCCGACGAGAGCAGCGACGGAAACGCGAATATCGCAAACGCCGCGCCGACTATCGCGATAACAGCCACCACAAGAAACTCCGCCGTCGACCCGCCGGATTGATGTTTGTTTATTTGTCTCATCGATTTTCGTGTTGCTTCGTGGTCAGGTTTTCAAAAGCCGTAACCACGAATTCACACGAATTCACACGAACGCTCAATAGGGCTTTGCCGCGACCCAGCCGTACAGATGCTCGAGCAACTGGGCCTTTGTCAGCGGACCGCCCTGCGGCACCTGAAACTGTACGTTTCCCCACGTATAAAGTGTCATCTTGGCCGTCGGCTCAAGCTGTATCGGCGAACGCAATACAACAAGGTGATTTGATTTAGACGACGATTCTGCCTGTGTCTTCGCGTCCAAAAGCTTTGCATTGATCGAGAGCGCCATCCGGTAACCCTGGTTGTAATAGCCGTTAATTTTTTCGACATCCGACTCGGTCATGCTGTAAAACCTGTTGTGATCGTAATGAACGTCGGTGTAGCCCGCCCGCTCAAACCAGCTTGCCACTTCGTCCGCACCGGTGCCGCCGGAGCGGTTCCTATCGACGTCGTCATAGTCGAGGAAAAGATTTTCCGAATCGCGCAGGCTGCCTGCCGTCACCCATTCGCCGTGGCTGAGCGGCGCCGGAGGCGAGTAGTTGCGGCAATCCGACCCGGGCGAGACATCCATTTTGCCGACCTTTGCTTTGCCGTTTTCAAAGAGGTCGATGCCCATCCGGGCATAGACCGCAGGCGAGTCGAACGCCAGCCCGTAAAGAAATGCCACGGGGCCGCACACGCCGGCCTGGCGCTGGTTGATGATATT
>DASXPW010000059.1:0-2749 GCA_036493385.1 Pyrinomonadaceae bacterium | reverse complement strand
TTCTATTCCACTGGTAAAGCCATTCAGCATCCAAAGATTTGGACCGGTTATCTCCTCAACCGATTTTATATTCATCGCCCTTTTCGCTCTCACTGCGTGTTGTATTTGCACGCGCCAGCTTCGTGTCCCCGCCGACCCGCTATATCTTTTTCTCCTTCTGTATGCTGCGGCGATGACCGTGGCGACCCTCGTGAGCGACGACCCGACCGCGAGCAAAGTGCAACTGTTTGGCGAATTCTACCTCTTGGGACTCTGCGTCTGCACTTCCTTAGTCGTAAACGGACAGAATCTGCGCCGAGTATCGATCGCCTGGAGTATAGGGACCGCGATTGTCTGCGTATCGGTTCTCGTCGGAATCGTCCTATTTGTGGCTGGTTACACGCGTCCCGTGGACAACTATTTTCTCTTTAAGCCAGGTAGTTTACCGTTCTTGGTCGTGCCGCGCATGGATGGCCTCTTTTTCAACCCGAACATGCTATGCGACTACCTGAACGTAAGCATAGCCTTAGTTCTATTAGCACTCGCGAAAAGCTGGCTGCCAAAATTGATCGGATGGGGCCTTATAACTCTCATATGCCTGGTATCGGTATTTACTTTCTCGCCTGGTCTAGGCGGTCTCCTCTTAACCGTCGGACTGTGGTTCAGCGGCTCATCGCCGAGACGTGATCCGGTTAGAACGCTTATACTCTCCATCGCCATCATCGGAGCGGTCCTTGTTTTTGCTTCGGCACTAGCCTCACCCGATACGAATAACACCGATCAGGATCTTCAAATCCCTTATACTACCGTCGTGATCGAGCCGTCGGTTCGCGTTCTCATTTGGGAAAATTCCTTTCAAAGGCTTTCGGGACAGTTGCTTTTCGGGCACGGCGTTGGAGCGAACGTGGCCGAACTGAGATACACCGTTCTGAATGGTGAAGAACAGTTTCTTACCGACGCGCATAACATGTGGCTCAATGTTCTTGGTCAGGAAGGCCTGCTGGGCCTAGCCGCTTTCGCGCTGCTTATAGCCGCGATCTGGAAACGGGCGAAACAGTCAGTTTCCGACAACGACCGAACACTATGGGCGCTGTTTTGCGCATTCGTTGGGGCTTTTCTATATCAAGGGTTGACCGGGTCTTTTGAAGACGCCCGGCATCTCTGGCTCTTGGTAGGATTCATCGGGAGCGCGGGGCGTAGACCCGAGAACGGGGATGCTCCGGGTAGATCAAGTTAGGAAATTACGCACGATGGCATCAGTTCCGCATCTGCGCCGCGCTCAGCAAGGCCTCACGCATTGCGGCGGCAGTGCGCCAGCGGTTCTCGACATTCTTTGCGAGGGCCGTCTCAATAACAAACGCGATCTCGCGCGGCACTGTCGGAATGCGTGAAACGATCGGAATGATCGGCTTCTCAAAAATGGCCTTTACCGTGTCGGCGATGCCGGCTTTGGGTGCGATATCAAGCGCATGCGCGCCGGTCAGTAAGCTGTAGGCGGTCATTCCGACAGCATAGATGTCGCTCGGCGGCCGCACTTCCTTAAAATCCCGCACCTGCTCGGGCGGCATGTAGGCTATCGTGCCCGCAACGTCGCCGACCATCGTTACGCCGCTCATTCCCGTCTGTTTGAAACTCTTTGACAAGCCAAAATCCGTCAGCTTTGCGGTGGAGCGCGGATACTCGCCGTGGATGAGAATGTTCTGCTCTTTGATATCGCGATGCACAAAACCACGGTTGTGGGCAAAATCGAGCGCCGCAAGGGTCTGTTCGATGATCCGAACGACCTCGGTGTGGTCGAGCTTGCCGCCGCGATGTTTCGATAGCCGCGAAGCGTCCATTCCCGCGACGTACTCGGTGACGAGATAAATGATCCCGTTGTGCGTGCCGTGCTCGATATAGCCGACGATATTGGGATGCTGCAGCGACGCCGCGACCTCGATCTCGCGCAAAAAACGTTTGACCGATTGCTCCGAAACCGCAACCTCCGGGAGAAGTGTCTTGATCGCGGCGGCCCGGCCATCCTGTTCCGAACGTGCGAGCATGACGCTGCCCATGCCCCCCTTGCCAAGCACGCGGATCATCTGGTACCCGGGGATCGGCTGCGGATTGCTCTTTAGCCGCTCGCGACAGTCGTCGCAAAGGTATGACATCTTGGCGTCGGGAGAGGCTGCTTCAACACTCGACGGGATACCGCAGTTCAGACAATGCACGCTGACGACCGATGGCTCCGAGACATCGAATTTCGCGGTCGCGTCGAATTCCTCAAGTCCCGTAGAAACCTCGACCTCGAGAACGGTCTCACCACCCTGAATGCGGTCGCCACTTTTTAGATACGCCGTATCGACTCGCTGACCGTTAACGTACGTGCCGTTCGTCGAGCCGAGATCGCGAATAAACGTCTGCGGCGGCGCGATCTCAAGAATGCAGTGATGTCGTGAAAAGAAGCGATCCTGCGGCAGGCAAAAGTGCGAGTCCTCGCTCCGCCCGATCATGAACGTGTCGTGCTGGTCGAACGTAAAGGTTCGTCCGATCTGCGGTCCAGCAACGACATTCAGGCTAACGCGCATGGTGAGGAAAATGGTTATCGAACGTTGCCCGCGATCACGCCGATGATGATCAGAAGTGTGATCAAAAAACTTATGCCGCCCAGTACGATCCCGGCGAGGGCGAGATTGCGGCCGCCATACTTTTCGCTGTCGCTGTTGGCTTTTGAAAAGGCGATAATTCCAGTGATCGCCGCCGGCAGGCCCAACCAAATACCCCCATAACA
>DASXPW010000058.1:0-7293 GCA_036493385.1 Pyrinomonadaceae bacterium | reverse complement strand
CCGTGCTATTTCCGTCATCCATTTCAGATCCTACCCCCTACTCGAAAAATTAATGATCTAATACCTTCCGCTGGACGTATGCAAACATGATGCCAGCGGGACGAAAACAAAGGATGTAACCGTTGTGCGCCGTGATATGATAAGACCTGAACAAGGAACAAAGTTTGCAGAGCTTATCCTGCACTTATCGGCGTTGGATCGATATGATGGTCAGCAGTAACGCGAAGGAGCGTTTCGCGAGGCTTCGTTGAGGCGCCATGCCTCCCATCGCCGGTCATTTGCCATTAAGAGAAAACGAGCTTATAACCTCGTTTTAAAGGAGAAAGAGTATATGTTTCATTTGATTGGCCAATTGATAGTCGGATTGATCGTAGGCGTGATCGCCCGTCTCCTGATGCCGGGACGAGAGGCTTTTCCAGCCGGCGCGTTAGGATGGCTGTTGACGGCCCTACTCGGCATTGTCGGCGCGTGGCTCGGCGGCTGGATAGCTACGTCATTGTGGGCGGGAGAGAATTATACGGTCGGATGGATAATGTCCATCGTGGGAGCGATAGTTCTGCTGCTGATCGTCCGGCTTATTTTTGGACGCGGAGGTACGACCACCGCGACTTAAGTCCCGTTACACCCGGCAACAAAAAAGACGGTGATCGCCTGCGCGAGTTCACCGTCTTTTTATTTGCGTCGATCGGATCGACTAACCGCAGCCGGGATGACCGCAGTCACATGCGATCTCAACCATTCCCTGGTCTGCCGTATCGCGGCAATGATCGCTGCAATATTCGTCATCGCCGCTGACCGGACAGCCGCATCCTCCATGTTTACACCTATTGTCGTCGTCTGCCATTGATCATTCTCCCATGTTCGTAAATTTTGCCATACCGGCAATGATTTAAATTATAGGTAAACCGGAGCTTGGGAACAATGATTTATTCACTCCGAAGTGTCCCTGTTGCGGTCCAACAACTTCAAAAAAATCACCCGATCTCGCGGAAACGGCGCTGGATTAGCGCTTTCTTGCTGAAAACGCTTTTAAGATTCCATGCCTATTGGCGTGGAAGAAAAGGGAACGGCCGGGTTTTTTGAAGAGAATTCATCGGTCGTTTCCTTTCTTAATTATGCGCCTCTGCAGGGTGCACCTTGCGCTCGATGCGGCGATCGGGAACGAGCCATATGGCCGCAACAAGAACGTACAGAATGAGCGATATCGTGTTGTTTACAAATGCGACGCCGATAGCGATCGCATAGATAACGACCGACAGCTTTCCTTTCAGGTCGTGGCCGATGGCTGCCTTCAGGCGTTCATTTTCGCCGCCGTTGTACCGCACGATGAGCGTTTGCAGAATGGTATATGAAATAGCCGCGAATATCAGGTCGACTCCGTAAATTGCGGTTGGCAGCGCGGCAAAGTGATTCTCGCCCATCCAACCTGTTGTAAACGGCACCAGTGAAAGCCAGAACAACAGATTGAGATTTGCCCATAAGATCCGACCGTCGATATGCTCGGTCGCCTGCAGCATGTGATGATGATTGTTCCAGTAGATCCCGAGATTAATAAAGCTCAGAATGTATGTAAGAAAAATGGGAATAAGCGGCCGCAGCGCGGCAAGATCGGTGCCCTGTGGTACGCGCAGCTCGAGCACCATGATCGTGATCAGGATCGCGATCACGCCGTCGCTGAACGCCTCGAGCCGGGTAGTGTTCATCGCGAATCATTATCCGCGAACACGTCGTCGACAACAATTGGCTAAAAGCTTTTCTTGAAGAGGTATGACGCCTTGATGAAAAGGTTCGCCCGTTGCCGTGATTTGGACCTAGAGAACCGCAAAGGTCGATTTTGCTGTATTCCGCACGAAATATAGCCCGGAACGGTTTTTGCTAGCATCAAGATTGTTGGAGGATAAAATGTCAATGTTTAGAAGTATTTGCCGTGTTTCGGTTTTACTGTTGGCTGTTGGTTTGCTTGGAGTTGGAGCGAGTGCGCAGGAGACAATAACCGGTACCGTTGTGAGCTATGGTTCCGGTTTCAACACGCGAACTCAGACGGGCACGTTTACGCTGCGGCTCAATCGATATACATCGGAGGACCGCGCGCAGCGCCTGTTGGGATATTTGCAGTCCGGCGCCGAAGACAAGCTGTTGAATGAGCTTGATAACGAAGATGTGGGTACATTTTCGATCAACAGCCGGATCGGGCCACGTGTTAACGTCGCACGCGAATCGGTGGTCAACGGACAGCGACGCATAATTGCGGTGCAACGAAGATGGATGAATTTTGGCGAGGTCCGAGGCGGATATAGGTCGACCGATTATCCGTACAGCGTGATCGAACTCTATATAGATCCGCGGACCGGCAAGGGCGAAGGTACATATATCGCAGCCGCCAAGATACGCTGGCAACCGGGAAACGGGGGTCAAAATCAGATCGAGATCGAGGACTTTTCCACGTTTCCGGCGCGCTTGATGGGCGTTACCGTGCGGGGCGGAATGGTTCGATAGCCGGCCCACTCTCGCGAGGTCCGTATGCTAAAATGCGTGGGATATGGACATTTCTGATGTTCGTCGGGCGCAAGAGCGAATAAGCTCGTACGTCCGACGAACCCCGCTCGAGCGAAGCGAAACACTCAGCCGTCGGCTAGACACTAACGTTTTTGTAAAGTATGAGCTTTTTCAACGGACGGGCTCGTTTAAGGCTCGCGGCGCGTTCAATAAGATGCTCAGTCTATCGGACGACGTGCGGAGCCGCGGCATCGTCGCCGTCAGCGGCGGCAACCATGCTCAGGCCGTCGCCTATGCGTCAAAGGCCCTCGGCGTAAAGTCGGTGATCGTCATGCCGGAGTCAACGCCGCGAAACTATCTGGACGCGACTCGCGGATACGGGGCCACGGTCGATCTACAACCGACGATCGCCGCCGCGTTTGACAAGGTCACGGAATACGAAAGCGAGGGCATGACATTCATTCATCCATTCGACGACGAGGTCGTGATGGCCGGACAGGGAACTCTGGGGCTTGAGATCGTCGAAGACCTTTCCGAAGTAACCGATATAGTCGTCAGTATCGGCGGCGGCGGGCTTGCCGGCGGCGTGGCAACCGCGGTGAAGTCGGTTAACAGCTCGGTGCGAATTTGGGGTGTCGAAACCGAAGGGGCCGACGCCATGTATCAAGCTATCGAAGCCGGACATCCGGTCCGACTCGATGCGATAACGTCGATCGCAAAGACCCTGGGCGCGCCAGCTGTTTCGGAAAGGACGTTGAAGATAGCGCAAAAACTTCTCGAGAGCGTGACCGTCGTTTCGGATGCAGAGGCTGTCGAGGCGCTCGTTTACATCGCCGAGCGACTCAAAGTGCTGACGGAACCGGCTGCTTCCTGCACGCTGGCCGCCGCAGACCGTCTGAAAGGCAGCTTCACGCCCGAGAGCAAGGTCGTCCTGATATTCTGCGGCGGAAACCAGTCGGTCACGGATGTTTGCGGATATTTATCACGATCGTGAATCGACCGTTCGTCGGTATCAGAGAAGACGCGGTCCCGGTGTGATCCGGCGACCGCGTTCTCTTTTACATTTGCGGCCGAACTAGTCGCGCCCGTACAAGGTAACAACAGCTTTTTGCCGGCGCATTGACGCCGACTCGTACCAAAAATCGACTTTGTTGATGACTCGCTCGCGACCTTTCAGGTCGATATTCCGCGAATATCCGCCGGCTCTGATCAATGAACGGATTGGAACCTCTTGAGTGTTTCCGTTTCCATACGTCAGAACGATCCGTATGAACCGAACCGGTGCTCGGCTTACTCCGATTCGAATTCGCCGAACATCGCCTTTCATCGCGGTGACGTTCATTGTGTCGTGGTCGAGGTTATAGTCGACCTCTTTAGAGCCGAGCTCACGCCACTGAGCCGATGCAGCCGAGGCGCTGAGACCGACAACAATAAGTACCAATAAAGGAAGTAAGATCTTACGCATACTTAATTTCCTCCTACAGTCTTGATTACGTGTTGCCTAACAAATTATAAGCTCGCCCGAGGACGGCATCAAAATACCGCCCGCATGTCCGAGAGTCCTTCTCGAACACTTCCACCGCACTATATCTTTCTTAGCGCGCTGACGCGGCGATCGAGGCCCCGTCTGCGAATCGTTTCTTTTCCGCCTCCAGCAACGCTCCGAGACGAACGAGCATCTCCTCGTCGACCTGGCTGCGAACCAGCGGAAACATTTCCCCCTCTTCTTCGTCGACGTGATGCTCCACATCTTCCATCAGCACCTTGATCTTGGCCTCGAAACCGTCACGGTCGTTCGACGCAGTTTCAATGTCGTCAAGCACGACCTTGACCTGGCGATGCTCTTCAAGTCCTTCACGAGTGATACTCTGCAGCTTCTCATCGCCCACCTTTAGCAGGTGCGGATAGAAGACCTGTTCCTCGATGTGAGTATGGGCCTCCAGCTCCCGGCGTATCTCGGGAAATGTGCGACGGCCCGCACCATCCTCATCGTCTCGAACCCGCTTGAACAGTTCCTCGACTTTGCGATGATCGGCCGTCAGCAGATCGATAGCGTTCGTCTGCGTCTCGTCGCCCCCCGTAAAAATGTTGGTGACGCTTTCGACCATGCGCGAAACAACGCCCGGCTGCTCCGTCTTACGAGGCTGGCGTGCGCGAGTCGGCCGTTTGGTTGGGGTCGCTTTTCTACCTGCCGAAGCGGTACGCGTCGTAGCGGTTGACCGTTTACTCGCGGCCGCCGTCCGAGACACGCTGCGCGGCGACTTAGCGGCTGATGTCTTGGCGGTCTTTCCGCGGCTCGAGGTCTTGCTCGATGATGCGCGTGCGGAACTGGCGCTGCGATTGCTGCCGTTTGATTTAGATCGCGCCGATGCCGTGCGTGACGAAGCTGAACGGGAAGCCGCACGCGGCGAAGCGCCGGCCTTCTTTGAGCTGCTTCGGGAAGAAGTCCCTCCACCGCCCGCGGTAGTAGATCTCGCAGCTTTCTTTGCCGTCGAACTCTTTTTAGTTGAGCTGCTGCGGCCGACGGTTGAGCTTTTTTTGGACGACGCCATGCTGCTTGACGGCTTGCTTCCGGAAGACGATTTGCTGCCGGTCGATTTGCTGCGTGACGTGGCCGAGCCGCCTTTCTTGCCGGCCGGGCTCTTTTTAGCAGAGGTACTTTTTGAGCTGCTGCCGGAAGACCTGGACGAACCCGAACTCTTTTTCGAACCGCCGCTGCTCTTGCCAGACCCTGACGAGCGCGAACCGGATGACTTTTTTGTCGTTGCCATGCTATTACCCTCCAAAATATTGTTTGGTATTTTCCTGCACCAGCAACGATTAGCAATATTTGTGCCGACTTGAGATATGTATGGATTTACAACACGGATTCTCGATGAATAATTATCGCGCACCGCGGCAAGTGACGGAGTGATCCTATGCGTGCGGTAGCGGTCGGCGCGGATAGATTCCTGACCCGCGACAATAGGTCCGGACCCTTGTACTTAAGGTTTCTTTACCGGCGTTGGCGTCGCTTTTGGATAGACGATCTCATTTCGTTTGACAGTCGGCGACGGCCGCGGCGGCTCGGCACCGCCGGGGACGATCCAGAAATCGAAGAGCGGCTGTTCGCGAAATCCTCCGTCCATAGCGTAGACGCGCCGCGGTTCCATTCCTGCGACAGTCAAGCCGTCCTTAATGCGGCGCGCCCAGGTCATTGAAAAGTTGCGCTCGCTGTTTCGACCCGCGTAAACGATCAGGTACAGATTATCGGGTGATTGGGCAAAAAAGGTCGTCAGCGCCTCGAGGTTCTTTTTCAGCGTGTCAGTATCGACTTCGCCAAACTCGCCAAATTTTGTCGCCGGGGCAATGATCTTGACCGAGCCCGAAGCCTGCGCCTGGCACTCGGACGCATAACCGCCGACCCAGAGATCGGCCTTGACCTCGCGTTCGGGCAAAGCTCCCGCGCCCGTCGTGTCGATCTCAACACGCCGTGTCGATTGCCCCTGAGTAAGCGTTCCGGCTGATGTATTCCAGACTATCTCCGGTCTTATTTTCGGGTCTCCACCCTGAATGTTTGCCAGGAAGAAAATGTGCTGCCCATCACGCACAGTCGGTCCGGGCTGAGCCTGCACGGTGATGGAAGGGCAAGGAGCTCCTTCCTGCTGAGGCTGGTTCGGCTCCTGTGGCTGCTCGGTCGGATTAGCAACCGGCTGCTGCGGCTGCCGCTGTGGCCGTTGACGCGGGCTCGGATCGGGCCGTGCCGGAAACTGAGCCGAAGTCGTTGCGAACAAACATGCCAGGACAAAAACTGGAAAAGAGCCAACAAGAGCTTTCCGCATGATGGACACCTCGGGGCGTTAGAGATTTCCGCTTGATCGTTGGCCGAACAAATTGATTCGGCGGCGCTATGAATAATACACCAAAACGGCAAATGTTATGACAACAGAAGTCCCTAAACTTCAGACGTCCGGCGAGCGGAAACGGTTTCAAAGGGCGACGGTCGTTACGCAGAGTTGCGACGGCTGGGCCGCAGACCCGGATCGGGGAATTCAGGTGACGGCCCCGACGGGTTGACGCTCGCTTCGAGACCGCCGGCATCGGCCCATCGCGAAATAAACGATTCCGCCACGCCGCCAACTTCGTGCATCGCGGCGCAAAGCTCATCCGCGTTCAGCTCCTTTACATCGAGGTCTATACCGAGGCGTCTGAACAGAGTCTTTCCCAGGATCACCGCTAAGCCGTCGGGCGTTACTTTTCGCAGGTAAAGCCTGTCGTTGAAGGGGCTCATGGTGCGCGACGCTTCGTATCGCGATAGATAAAAGTCGAGATCGACCGGATCGTCACGCAGTCGGCAGGGAATAAATTCCGGCATCGGCGGAAAATCGGTCCAAATGAGGTATCCAGCCCCAGTAGGTTCGACCTCGACGCGGACAGGCCCGTCGGTTCTTACCAGCAGATCGCCCGTAAGCGGCAGCGGTTCGCATGTGAGCATCGACGAATCGGCGAGCCAATCGACGCCCTCGATCCGCACTTTAACAGAGCCGTGATTCTTGATCGGCAGATCGTACATCGACCCGGCAACCCGTCTTGCGTCAAAGCCAAACGAAGCGATCAGAGTGTACAGGGCGTTGCTCGACGGCCAGCAGGTTCCTCCGGAACGGTTTGCGAGCCAATGTTGAAAATAATCCTCGGCATCGCTTCCTCCGAGCCGTTCGTCGCCAGCGCGTAGCGAAACGAACTTGCGGACATTATCGAAGGTCATCGTCGAGCACCACGCCGCGTAAACCTTTCGCAATCCGTCGAGGGATGTTGGTA
>DASXPW010000057.1:0-2668 GCA_036493385.1 Pyrinomonadaceae bacterium | reverse complement strand
AATTTTGCTACGGCCTGCGGATTTTCTCCAAATGAGCGAACATTTATCACCGGGTTGTCGGCGTTGTTGTTTACATCGAGGACCGGTGCAAAGACATGATCGACGCCGATCGCGCGTGATTCTCGGCCCGTGATGACACCGATCCGCCGCGCAAATTCGGGATTTCCCGTCGCCCCGATCGCCATCGCCCAGGGGAAATTCGTCGCGTCCTCAAACCGCATGCCGATGCCCGTCTCGGCGTCAAGCGACATCAGAAGCGGGATCTTGGCCATCTGCTGCGCGCGATTGATCATGATGGCCGTTTCGTAGATCGGAGCACCGAAAAAGATAATGCCGCCGATGTGATTGTCGACGACCTGACGACGAAGCTCCTTGTAATATTCGCTATCCTCGTTGGCAAATTTGGCATTGAGGCCGATGTAAATGACCTGTCCGACCTTTTCCTCGACAGACATTTTCTTGAGCGCCTTATCGGCCCATTTCCAAGCTTTCTCGGACGGTTGGAATCGGTGAGACCCGTTCGTCTGAGCGGCGGCCGGCGTCGCCACAAGCGCAGAATTAATAATCACGAATATTGCGAATGCAACAAGAGATCTATTCATTACTTTTGATTTCCTTTGCGGTCTTCGCGAGCTTTGCGTTAGAGAGAGGTTTCACGCAAAGAACGCAAAGTTCGCAAAGAATAAAATTTCATTCTAAAGCCGCCTCGGGTGTGTTTGGACCTCCGAAAGCGACGCTCGCTAAATAGCCTACAACCAAACAGATCATCGTTCCCGCCAATACGAACCATGTCCAGGCTAAGTCATGAAACGGGATATCCACATGAAGCATATCCCCTATCTTTAATGTCAACATCACAACGATCGACACAAGCATGCCCGAGATGACGCCTATCTGGTTTGCCCGCTTTGTCAAAACGCCGAGCAGGAATGCACCGAGCATCGGTCCATACACCAGCGATGCGATCGTCAATCCCGTTATAAGCACCGACTGCACGTTTTGCGCGGCGAGCACGGCGATGATTATCAGCACGACGCCCCAAATGGCGGTCAGCCACCGCGACAGTTTCAACAACGACTCATCGCTCGCCTCGGGCGCGATCAGCGGCTTATAAAAATCGAGAATCGTCGTTGATGCCAGTGAATTGAGCGAACCACTTAGATTCGACATAGCGGCGGCAAAGATGGCCGCGATAACAAGGCCCGAAATTCCGTGCGGCAACTGATCGACGATAAACAGCGGAAATATCTGGTCGCATTTGTTGACCGCAAGGCAGCCATTCGAGGCAAGTGCCGGGTTCGGCAGCGGCGTATGATTGTAATATGCGTAAAGCATCACGCCGATCGTCAGGAATAGCGCAAACTGAAAAAAGACCACAAAGCCCGAGAGTATCAACGCCTTTTGACTGTCACGCTGATTCTTGCAGGTTAGAAGTCTCTGTACCAGAAGCTGGTCGGTCCCGTGTGAAGCCATCGTCAGAAACGTGCCGCCGATGACGCCGGCCCAAAACGTGAATGGCAGATTGCTCGACCACGTAAACGAGAACATCTGGAATTTATTGGCCGCCGCGCCCTCTGCATAGATCTGATTCCATCCTCCCGGCACCAGCGTCAACAGCATATAGGCAGCGACGAGCGATCCACCGATATAGATGATGAGCTGAATTAGGTCCGTCCAGATAACGGCCGCAATGCCGCCCTCGAAGGTATAAATTAGCGTCAAGACGCCGACGATGACGATCGACCAGATCGTCAGGTTGGGCATGTTTGGCAGCGACGTGGCTAAAACGGCTGAGAGAACTATCGAAGCCGCATAGATGCGCACGCCCTCGGCGAGAGCACGCATCACAAGAAACATCGATGCCGCGAAATTTTTCGTGCCGGTACCGAACCGATTTTCAAGCAGCTTGTACGCTGTCAGGATCTCGCCGCGAAAATATGCTGGAATGAAGACAAAGCTGATGACAAATCGCGCGATGATATAGCCGATGACGACCTGTAGATAAGTGTAATTTCCGCCCAGCTCCGGATATGCGTAGTGTGCGTAAGCAATCGCCGGAACGCCTATCAGCGTCAGCGTGCTGGTCTCGGTCGCTACGATCGAGAGGCTGATAACGACCCAGTTGATATTCCTGGCGCCGACAAAGTAGTCTTTGACCGTCTTTTGCGACTTTCGAAAAAGCACGCCAAAGATGGTGATGCCCACGAGATAGGCAGCCAGAACTAAATAATCGATCCAGGAAAATCCCATAGTTTGGAGCGCGGACACTCTTGTCCGCATTGGTGCGAAGCACGGAGCCTCTTTTACTCCACAAGCGGCGTTGCGGACAAGAGTGTCTGCGTTCCGTGAAGCGCTTCGCTTATTGAATCCAACTCAACATCCGCCCCCGGATATTTCGAAACTGATTCAGCATCGTGCGCGTAGTGTCCCTGCTTTACAAAAACCGTTGTGACCCGCTCCTTCCACTGTTCTTTGATCGCCGCAAGAATCCGTATCTTGTCATCAAACAAAAAATAATGTTCAGCCGGATAGCGACGCTCTATGTCGGCCAGCTCTCGCTCTTTATGAATGTAGATAAGTATATTATTACCGACGGCCTCGCCAAGACCCGAACGCGCGATCTTTCGCGGCTGAAAGACCGCGTCGCCGTCCGTCAGAATAACGACCG
>DASXPW010000056.1:0-5730 GCA_036493385.1 Pyrinomonadaceae bacterium | reverse complement strand
CCGAAATAGCGACAGCATTTCGAGGGCTCTTGAGCGGCGGCCCTGCCTGCTCCTGTCTTTAGTGCCGTACTCGATGTTTTGCGCGGCCGTGAGATGCGGGAACAGGGCGTAGTCCTGGAATACATAGCCGACGCGCCGCTTTTGTATAGAGAGATCTATACGTTTTCCGGAATCGAAATAGACTTGCCCACCCACCTCGATGATGCCCTCGTCCGGCGAAAGAATGCCGGCAATTAGACGCAGCGTCGTAGTTTTTCCCGCTCCCGATGGACCGCTCAGGATCGTGATATCGTCGCCAGCGGAAAATCTCACGCTGAGATCGAACGTGCCCTGGTGTTTATTGCCCAGTTGCTTTTTGACGTCAAGGAAGATCCCCATTTATCCGTAGACCGCAGATCTTGTAAATCGATTTGTCAGGTACACTGCGACGAGCGAAACGAGAGTGAGAATAATTGCCAGAGCTTGCGCCTCGCGGTCGTCGCCCGAGACCATGGCTTCGTAGATGGCCATCGGCATCGTCTGGGTGCGGCCGGGTATGTTGCCGGCGACCATCAGCGTCGCTCCAAACTCGCCAAGCGCTCGTGCAAAACTGAGCACCAGGCCGGCGACGATACTGCGTTTTGCGAGTGGCAGCGTTATTCGCCAAAGGGTCTCGAGGCGGCTTTTTCCAAGTGTTAACGAGGCCCTTTCGTATTCCGGATCGACAGACTCGATCCCCGCTCTTGCTGCCTTGATCATTAGCGGCAGCGAAACAACGACCGCCGCCAATATCGCCCCTTCAAGCGTGAAAACGATCGTTCGTCCCGTCAGCTCGTAGACGTAGCCGCCGATAAGGCCGCGTCGGCCGAACAGCACCAAAAGGTAATAGCCGGTCACGGTCGGCGGCAGGACGAGCGGTAGCGTCAGGATAGCGTCAAGGACCTCCTTTCCTCTGAAGCTAAACTTTGCGAGCAGTACCGCTATCGCCACGCCCACGACGCCGATAATGACCGTCGAGAGAGTGACAACGATGAGCGATATTCTCAGCGCCTCTAAGATCATTGCGGGGTCGCGGCCGAAAAGCCGTATTTACTAAGTATCGTTTGTCCCTCGGGACCGGTAAGAATGTCGATGAACATTTTCGCGGCCTGTTTGTTCGCGCTGTCCTTGACCACCGCTATTGGATAAAGGATCGGGCCGTGGCTTTCGGGCGGCGCGGTCGCGATAACTCTAACCTTGTCGCCCGCTACCATTGCGTCCGTCTTGTAAACGATTCCCGCATCGACCTCTGCGCGTTCGACATAGTTCAGGACCTGTCGTACGTCCTCTGCAAAAATAAGCTTTTGCTGGAAATCGTTTCCAAACTTCATGAAGGTAAACACTTCCTGCGCGTATTGTCCGGCGGGGACCGTCTTTGGATTGCCCTCGGCTATCCGCTCTATTTCCGTACCGCTTAGTTGGTCAAAACCTGAAAGTTTTAGTTTCGAGTCCCGTGGCGCGATCAGCACAAGCTCATTCTTTGCAAAATCGCGACGCGTCTGGTCGTCGATCAATTGTTTCGAGACAAGTGCGTCCATTTGCTGCTCGCCGGCACTTGCAAAGATGTCGACGCCGGCTCCGGTCTCGACCTGTTTCTGCAGCGTTCCCGATGCGCCAAAATTGAATGTCACATCCTGGCCTGTTTGCTTTTTGAAAACAGCCGCGACCTCGTTGAAAGCATCCTTAAGCGACGCGGCAGCCGAGATCGTTAAGGCGGCGCTGTTTCCCGAATTGTTGTTCAAAGTCGGCGCTGTCGTATGACACCCGGCAAAGACCAAACACACAAATGTGAAACCGAAGAGTCTTTTCATAAAACTTGATCTCATCAGTGCTCGTCGGTGTATCTGCTCTGCGTCCTGTGCCTTTACCACGCTCAACATTGCAACTTGTCGTATCCATCAGACCGCTTAAAATCCTAACCTTGTCATACGCGTGTCTGTTTATACCACGTTTGCTCAGCAGATATCATAAGCAGGGGACGTTTAAGGCCCAGCGACAAAGAAGTCACACACTGGACCCTTCACCACATCCGGGCGATCTCTATTTACGCAATAAGTCAAAAGATTATTATAAATAATGTATGTTGGCCTACACCGCGTTCGGACATCCGCGAGCAATAATATCCTCAATCTCTGACTTTGAAACCTCCCAAACGGTTTTCGACGCTTATGGCCTGACAGCAGACTGATCAATCACTTGCCACGTCCCACTGGGTCGAAGATCTGGTATTTGCAAACTGAAAATTAGCAGAGGGCTTACGAAAGTGGAAAACGATTCCTATGGGTCGGGGTCCGCCGCGCATCTCGCGTAAGCCGTCAGAGGGGAAACAAATAAAGACAAAAGCAACAAGATCAAGTTTCGCCGGATTTTCATCCTTTTTTCCGGTCTGGCCCACTGAATCTGCAATAGAAAAGGGGTTAAAAAATCAAACAGGGAGAAAGGGGAAAATGAAAACGAAAAAAAGCAGGATCGTGATCCTAATTTGCACGCTAGCGCTGGCAGGTATCAGTCTAGTGGCATTCACGCAGATCGGCGCGTACGCAAAACCGAGAGCGGCGCCGTTACAGCTCGGCCAAAGCACTGGCTATGAACAAACGAATCTGGTTTCCAATATCGCGGGATTGGCTCCGAACACCGATCCCAAACTTCTCAATCCATGGGGTTTTATTGAGAATGCCGACGGCACCTTCCGCGTAGCAGCTAACGGTTCGGGTCGGGGCATATTATTTAGTGCTCAGGGTGTGAGAGACGGCGCCGACATCATCATTCCTACTCCAGCCGGCAGCGCCCACAACTCCAGCGCCACTCCGAATGGTGTGGTCCCTAACGATACGTCCGGGTTTGTCATCAGCGACCACGGCAAGAGCGCGCCGGCGACCTTGCTCTTCTCGACCGAGGACGGAACGATCGCCGGATGGAATCCTCAGGTAAACCAGGCCCACGCCGTCATCGCGGCCGATCAATCCGGAAACGACGCGATCTTCAAACTGCTGGCGCTTGGAACGAACGCTCAAGGCACATTCATTTTCGCGACCGATTTCCACAACGGTGTTGTAGATATTTTTGATTCAAGCTTTGATCTCGTACATTTCGGCGCGAATGCGTTTGTGGATCCGACGACCGGACCGGACGCTATTCCGAGTGACTTTGCCCCTTTTGGCGTTAAGAACTTTGGCGGAACACTATTTGTAACCTATGCCATGCAAGACGCCGATAGAGAGGACGATGTCGCCGGCGTTGGTAATGGCTTCATAGATGAATACGACACCAGCGGTAACTTTATCCGCCGATTCGCGACGCGCGGAGCGCTAAATTCACCGATCGGCGCTACCATTGCCCCGGCCGATTTCGGACAGTTCTCAAACGACGTCCTGATCGGAAATTTCGGTGACAGCCGCGTCAACGCCTTCGATCCGGCGACAGGCGCCTTTCTCGGCCAACTGACCGACACTAACGGCGATCCGCTGGTCTTGAACGGCGGCTTCCAGGAGACCGACACCAAGGGACTTTGGGGCATCGGATTCGGCAATGGGGTAAACGGCGCCGGCACCAACGCAATGTTCTTTGCGGCGGGTATAAACGAGGAAAATGACGGGCTGTTTGGTAAGGTGACGGCCGCCGGTAGCAATTAGGAGTTTTTCGTGGTCTGATGACCACGAACATCTCAACATAGTCGCGAAAACGCACGCAACAAGGTTACAACTGATCGGGCGGCCAATTCGCGGATGCTTTAAATAGGAAAAAGCCCGGTGCGCTCTCCCCTTCACACCGGGCTTTTCCAAAATGGCCGCTAGTTCTCGCCAACGACCAAGAACAGTGGTCTGTGGTTCGTTGTCAGTGGTCAGCAAGACCAAAGACCGAAAACCAGAGACCAAAACTTGTCAATAATCCTTTACGGGCAGCACAACATCCCTTTTCAATACGACCTCGATGATGTCGTCCTCTCTCAGCCTTACCTCGCGGCCCTTTGTAAAGAACGAGAAGCCCATGCTCAGCAGACATCGATGGCTCTCGGACATTTTAGTCGAGAGGGGCACCGACGGTACGCCGTAGATCGGGCGAAAGATGTCGTCAGCGAACTCCAGTTTTTCCATCTGGATCTCGATGCGGCCGTTTCGTCCGCCAAACGCCGCGTGCATGGCGTTCAGGACGCGTCCCTCGACGACCGTCCCGGCGGGTATCAACACGATATCTCGAACGATAACGGGTGCCGCCAGGCGCGTACGAAATGTGTCGTTCGCACTCGAAAACTTCGAGCTGATCTCGTCCGTCATCCGGAGCTGAAATCGCGTCCCGGCCGGCAGATGATAGATCGACTGTGCGGCGACGGATTCAGCAATTACAAAGAGCAAAGAAATTAAAGCGAAGACTTTGGCAGTGCCAAGTTTGTAGCTCATATCACGACCCAAGTCTTCGCGGATCAAGCAACATCCGCGAAGCATTTCAGCAATGACCGTGCCATTTTCGGCGGTCGTTGGCGAGGGAGCATTTTCTCTAGTATTTACCGCAGTTTGGTCTGACGGCAAGTGGTCAGTGAAAAAAGCTCTCGACCGTATGGTTTATAGATGCCCGAAATCGTGCAAATGACGGCGGTGGGGTACGACAGACTGTTAGTCTGTCGGAACAGGCTGACAGCCTGTTCTACTGCAATATCGGGTGGCCGCCGCCCTTGCTGTGGTCCTGTGTCGCGAGGAATCGCCGCCGGTCGTTATGGTAAAGCACGATGTGCTCGCCCTCGTAACGCACCACATTGGACACTCGGTTGAGGTCCTGCGTGTGTTCGGCGATCAGAAATGCTCCGGGATCAAACGAGGTGACCATTCCCGCCGCATAAATGAATCCACCTTTGTCATAGACGCTGCCGGCATACTGGCCCGCGCCGACCGCGATATCGGGCGAATACTTGCCGGCGCTGTCTTTCAGCCGGTCGGGCCGCGCGATAAAGATCGTGTAATCGCTGAAGTTCAAATACTTTCGATAGCCATTTTTCCGAGCGACCGCGAAAAGATCAGCGAGACCCTTATCGATCGCGTTTAGCATCGCTGCCGTCGGCTGGCTGACCGCGTATACCGTCGCACCTTTTGGCGTCGACGTGGTCAACGCAAAACGGTCACCGCTGATCTGCTCAGCCCTTGCAACCAAGCCACGGTCTTGAGCGCAAGCGGCGGATCCAATCAAAAATAACCCAAATGCCAGAATCAAAGAGATCATATTGCGTCGTTTCATGGTCAACTCCTGCCGCCGAGGATCTCGGCAAGGTCCGTGCCAAAGTAGATAAAAAGAAAGGTTTGCTGAGGGCGGGAATCGAATTCGCAAGGACCGGCAGATCCGCAACCTTTCCGGCCGCGGTGGAAACCATGGCCAGGAGTCCCGTCAGATCGACAATCCAACGTTGCCTTCGAGCACCGATACCTTAAGCTGCGGGCGCTCTCCGCTCTTCCACAGCGCAGCAGTGTGCAGTACCCGATATCTGACCGGTCCGCCGTCCGGTCTTTCGCTCCGTGCAATGGGCCGCGGAATGCACACGAACTCCGTTCGCATTTCATTGCCCGTGAGCCGAACCTTCGCATAGCCGTGGCCACCGAGATCGACGAACTCGAGGTGCGGAGCAAGATCCGGATTGGACAGTGCCCGAGCGCGCTCGAGATCGAAGCTCTTTGCGTATTCGAGGCACGAGCGGACGCCGTGCCGCAGCAGCATGTTGTGCGTCCA
>DASXPW010000055.1:0-4538 GCA_036493385.1 Pyrinomonadaceae bacterium | reverse complement strand
CGCAAGACATCGAGTTTCTTGCCCGCGCGTTCTAAGGTCTGGCGAATTGCGTCGTTTGCTTTCGTATTCTTCGCTTCATCGTATCCGTCAGAATAAGAACCCGCCTTGCTGGCCGCGTCGAGATAACCCAGAAGCTCATGCTCGATCGCCGCGGGAGTCTGCGCCGCTACCGAAAAGGCCAATGCGAGAATAATAGGCAGAATGAGAGCTGGTACTTCCGGCCGCGGATAAAAACCGAGTACGCGGATCAAAACATTGTAGCTATCGTTCATTTCAATTCTTTATCCGCGTCCTCCGCGAAGATCCGCGGCGAGAAACTCAGTCAGCCACGATCGGCCCATACAGATCTGGCCTGCGATCTCGGAAAAATTGCCATGTGTTGCGGACCTCGCGGATCTTGTCCATATCGAGGTCGGCGACGACGAGTTCGTCCTTATCACGCGAGGCTTCGGCTATGATCTGCCCGCGCGGATCGCAGAAATAGCTCTGGCCGTAGAATTCACCGATGTTCCATGGCGCTTCGGTGCCGACTCGGTTTATCGCGCCGACAAAATAACCGTTGGCGACGGCATGCGCGGGCTGTTCGAGCTTCCAGAGATATTCCGACAAGCCAGCCACCGTTGCTGAAGGATTGAAAATTATTTCCGCGCCGTTTAATCCGAGACATCTGGCACCCTCGGGAAAATGGCGGTCGTAGCAGATATACACACCGATGCGCGCGAACGCTGTTTCGAACGTCGGATAACCGAGATTTCCCGGACGGAAATAAAACTTTTCCCAAAAGCCCGGAGCGACGTGCGGAATGTGGGTCTTGCGATATTTGCCTAGATACTTTCCGTCGGCATCGATCACAGCGGCCGTATTGTAGTAGATGCCGGTCTGCTCTTCCTCATAGATCGGGACGATCATTACCATCCCATGCTGCCTGGCGGCGTCCTGCATCAGCTTTACGGTCGGCCCGTCGGGAATACGTTCGACGGCTCCGTACCAATTCGTTTGCTGCTCCGCACAAAAGTACGGCGTGGTGAATATCTCCTGAAAGCACAGCATCTGCACGCCTGCCCGTGCGGCGTCTTCGACAAACTTCATCTGGTTGTCGATATTGGCCTTCTTTATTTCATCGATCGAGGCACCCTCAGGCGCCGCGTTGTGAGCCTGAATGAGGCCGGCTTTTATGACTCGTGGCATTTGATAAATACTCCTATGGGCTTAGGTCTTGCCGGCGGGCGCGTTAAATTTCGCGGCCTCGGCCGGCGCGTTGTTTTTCACCTGGACGACCTTTTCCGTCCATCTGATACCAGGCATTGAATACGCGATCGTCGTCGGCACTTTTACTCCGCCAAATGGCTTGTAATCAGAGTAATCGATCTGATAGACAAAATTTCCCAACACGGTCGGCGTCGCTGCAACCCGACGCACAAGCAACCCGCACGCGACATCAAAATACAGCCGTTCGCGAGCGCCGCTGGCGGTCGTCGCAAGTACGACATTCGACGGCCTTCCATCAACGAGATCGACAAACCGCCAGTTCAAGGTCGGATAAACTGCTTTTATATTTTGTGGTGCAAAGAGGTCCGCCTCTCGTTTGATCTGTTCGAGGTCGGCGGGCGGCAGCGGGATCGGCTTGTCGCCGTTTGCCTTCCATGCGGTCGTGCCGTCATAGCCCTCGTTGATCGTGGCCTTGGTGTATTCGACCGCCTTACTGTACCGATTGTTTTCGAACCAGATCGTCACAGGCTCGGTGACTGAGCCGCCCGGCTCGACGCGGTTGGCTCGGATATATCGCGACTTTATTGTCGAGAGTTTCGCGGCTCCGCCAAGCGCTGTGATGTATTTGTCGACAATTTGATCGGCCGTCGGCTTATCTTTGGGCTGTTCGGGCTGCACCGGCTCGGGCTCAGGGTTGAGGTTCGGCACGTTCTGCGGCTCTTCGTGGCCATTGTGGCAGCTATTACAAGTCACCTGCGGACGACCGTTGAAATTGTTTTTGTTGATGTCAAAAACCATCTTGATCATCTGCCGCGCGGTGTTCTTGGCCCGCTTGTCGTCCTTCGAGAAATCGTCCGTGACATGACAAAAACTGCACTTGACGCCGAGCGACGCCGAAAAAATATTCATGACCTTGCCGAGTTGATCAGCCGGCATGTCATTCAACACCTTGATGTTCTTGAATTTTTGCCCGGCCGTCTCGACCGGCGGCTTTGTTTGGGCAGATGTGGTCCAGTGATTTGTGACAAGAACTGCAAAGAACGGTAGCGTCAGAGCAACCGCAAAAAGTTTGAGGTAATTTTTCATCGTCAATCAAGAAAAGCTCTAATTTTTGCCGCGGATAAGACCGATCGCGCGAATCAAACCCTTAAGAAAAAAGATTTTCAATCAGAGAGACTGGCGCGCAATTAAGTCCTTTCCTGGAATTATCAAATACGCGTCTCTTAAACTCGGGTTTATCGCCAAAGTTCATAACGAGGCCAACTTCTATCTCTGTCGCTCTTAAATAATGCATTAGTTGCGCCACATGGACTTCGGCGAGTTGCTTAACAGCCTTCAATTCGATAATCACCGACCGGTTCACAAGAAGGTCTGCTTCAAAAGTACCAAGCGAGACTCCCCTAAACCAGACCGGCACCGGCACCTGTTGTTCAACAGTAAGGCCAGCTTCCTGCAAAGCTATGACCATCGCGTCTTCGTATATCGATTCAAGAAAACCGTAACCCAACTCATTGTAGACATCGTAGAAGACACCGATGATCTGATCGGTTAAATCTCGATGAAGCAGGCCGTCATCCATTCTCATTATCCGCGCCTTCCGCGAAAATCCGCGGCGAAAATATTTCTTTGCCGCGGATACGCCCGATCACGCGGATAAAGACCACTTATAAATCCTTCTTCTATTCTTTGATCCGCTCCGTCCGCGAATATCCGCGGCAAAATCTACGACATCCAATTGGTCCGCGATTCCGGGTTCCATTTGATGGTCGTCTTTTTGAGCTTTGTCCAAAATTCGATCGAGCTTTTGCCCGTAATGTCGTTGGCGCCGAAGCGTGACTCGTTCCAGCCGCCAAAGGGAAACGGCTCGCGCGGGACCGGGACGCCGATGTTTACGCCGATCATTCCCGCACTCGCGTGCTCCATCACATATCGCGCGAGCCCGCCACTCTGCGTGAAGACCGTAGCGGCGTTGCCGTACGGATTTTCATTCTCTATCTTGATGGCGTCATCTAGCGTCGAGGTGCGTATGATCGAGATCACGGGCCCAAATATCTCTTCGCGTGCGACGGACATGTCCGGCGTCACGAAATCGATAACAGTCGGGCCAACATAAGTGCCGTTTTCTTTGCCTTCGACAGTCGCGCCGCGGCCATCGACCAGGATCTTTGCACCGTCGCGCTCGGCTTGCGTGATGTAATTCTCAATCCTTTCTCTTGCGGCCTTCGAGATCACGGCGCCGAGGTTTTTGCCCGGAACAATCTTGCGCGCCTCATCGCAGATCTGATCGATTATCGGGTCAACATTGCCAACCGCCAGCATTGCCGATGCGGCCATACATCGCTGGCCCGCGCAGCCGGTCATTGAAGCTGCTACGTTTGTCGCGGTCATCGTCGGATTGGCGTCAGGTAAAACGAAGAGATGATTCTTTGCGCCGCCGAGCGATACGCAACGCTTGAGCGCCTGCGTGCTTCGCTGATAGACGATCTTTGCAACTTTGGTCGAGCCGACAAAGCTGACAGCCGCAATTCCCTGCTGGTCGCAGATGTTCTCGACGACCTCGCGACCGCCATTGACGATATTAAAAACACCGTCGGGCAGGCCCGCTTCCTTTAATATTTCCGCCATCCGCTGACACGAAAGCGGCACGAGCTCGGACGGCTTCATGATCATCGTGTTGCCGAGCACGAGCGCGTTCGGCACGGTCCAATTCGGCACCATCAACGGAAAATTGAACGGCACGATCGATGCGACAACACCAAGCGGAAAGTGCTCGACGCGACACTCGACGCCCTTTGAAACCTCAAGGACCTCGCCCGCAACAAGCTGCGGCATCGAGCAGGCAAATTCACAAAGCTCAATGCTCTTTTCGACCTCGGCCCTGGCTTCGTCCGGCGTCTTGCCGTTCTCTTCGGTGACCAAAGCGGTCAGCTCATCCGAATATTTTTCGAGCAGTGACCGGTAGCGAAAGAAAACTTGCGCGCGTTCCTTGATCGTCGCTTTGCTCCACGACTCGAACGCATTTTTCGCCGCATCGACCGCCGCGTCCAGCTCACCGGCGCGGGACATCGGCACCTGGGACAGCAGCGTGCCGTCGATCGGTGATGTGACATCAAGCCATTCGCTCGCTTGGCTGTCGACAAACTGGCCGCCGTAATAATTGCGAACGCGGCCGTATTTCATACTCGTTGGTGCGCTCATTTTTAAGAATCCTCCGCCGGTAATTCGCTTGGCGGCAATGCTGTCATCAATGCCCAATGGACGAAAAATGCAACACCGAAACCGACGAACCAGGCGTAGTCGTACAAGGGGCGAAGTATAGGAATTATCAG
>DASXPW010000054.1:0-1693 GCA_036493385.1 Pyrinomonadaceae bacterium | reverse complement strand
GGCGACATTGTCAGCGCCGAGGGCCATCTGGTTTGTGGACGTTGTCGAAATTGCATGGCGGGGCGCCGTGCGTTATGTGCGAATACGCGAGGCATCGGCGTCAACACAAACGGAGGTTTTGCGGAGTTCATAGCGCTTCCGATGACCAATATCTGGAAACACAAACCTGATATCGATCTGGAAGTAGCCGCGATTTTCGATCCATTCGGAAATGCCGTTCACACCGCCTTGGCGTTTGAGGTCTTTGGTGAAGATGTTTTGATAACCGGTGCGGGCCCGATCGGTATCATGGCCGCCGCCGTTGCAAAGCATGCTGGTGCTCGAAACATTGTCATAACCGACGTAAATCCGTTTCGCCTTGCGCTCGCAGAGAAAATGGGAGACGTAACGAAGGCCATCGATGTAAGCAAGACCTCGATCAAGGATGTGCAACGACAGCTTGGAATGAAGGAGGGCTTTGACGTCGGATTCGAAATGTCAGGTGTCCCGGCGGCCTTTAAGGATATGCTCGCCAACATGTTTCACGGCGGCAATATCGCTTTTCTGGGTATACCGAGCGAGCAGTTTGCGATCGACTGGAAAACCATCATCTTCAATATGATCACGATCAAAGGCATCTACGGCCGCCAGATGTACGAGACCTGGTACCAGATGTCCAACCTCCTCGACGCCGGCGTCGATATCAAGCCGGTGATCACGCATCAGTATTCATATGAAGATTTCGAGAAGGGATTCGAAGCGATCAGGTCGGGGAACTGCGGGAAGGTGATCTTGGATTTTGAAGAGATATAGCGAAAAGATATGTACGGCAATTTTAAACAACACGTTGAGAACGTACTAAACGACATCCGCGAAGCTGGATTGTTCAAGAATGAACGCGTTATTGAGAGCCCTCAGGAAGCACGGATCGAAGTTGGCGGCCGCGAAGTGCTCAATATGTGTGCGAATAATTATCTCGGCCTGTCGGATCACCCGGCGATCGTCAAGGCTGCGCACGAGGCCCTCGACGAATGGGGCTACGGGCTGTCGTCCGTCCGCTTCATTTGCGGTACGCAGGAGATACACAAAGAGCTTGAGAACAGGATCAGTAGCTTTCTCGCCACCGAGGACACGATCCTCTACACTTCGTGTTTTGACGCCAATGGCGGCCTGTTTGAGACGCTGCTCGTCGAAGAGGATGCCGTTATCTCAGACGAGCTAAATCATGCCAGCATCATCGACGGTGTCCGGCTCTGCAAGGCCCAGCGATTTCGATACAAGAATAGCGACATGGCCGACCTCGAAGCTCAGCTCCAGGCTGCGGGCTCGGCGCGCTACAAAATGATCGCGACGGACGGTGTGTTTTCGATGGACGGCTATATCGCTAAGCTGCCCGAGATCTGCGATCTGGCTGAAAAGCACGACGCGCTCGTAATGGTCGATGATTCGCACGCGGTTGGTTTCATGGGAAAGAATGGCCGCGGTACTGCCGAATATCACAATGTGGTCGACCGAATCGATGTCGTTACAGGAACTCTTGGTAAAGCTCTAGGAGGTGCCAGCGGCGGATACACTAGCGGCCGTAAAGAAATAATCGATCTCCTGCGGCAGCGTTCGCGACCGTATCTCTTTTCAAATTCTGTTGCGCCGCCAATCGTCGGTGCGTCGATCGCAGCTATCGACCTTCTCGAAAGCTCGACCGAGCTTCGCGATA
>DASXPW010000053.1:0-2038 GCA_036493385.1 Pyrinomonadaceae bacterium | reverse complement strand
TTGAGGTCTCTGGTCGATGTCTTAAGTGACTTGACGGTCAAGGCGTGGCTTGGAAATTTATAGCTTGTGAATCATTTCAACTGCGGAAAACTGCTAACACTAATTGCCGGTATCGTCCTCCTTAGTGCCTGCGGGCCGAATGAGACGATCCTGAAGTCAAATTCGCCGACGCCGATGCCGGCGGACGCAAGCGCGACGCCGTACACATCAAACGACCCGGTCGACAAAGAGGTCGATGCGATGCGGACGGCGAATTTCAATTACATTTTTGTGCTCCGGCGAAAGGATGGCGCAAAGCTGACTGCGGACGATATTGCCCTTGTTCGCGGAGTGACTGGCGGCTTTAACCGGCGTACACTTTCGGATGATGAAAAGGCCGTCATTGTCGGCAGCAACCCGCGTGTACCAGATGATACGATGCAAATGATCAGGTCGCGATTTGATGTCGAAGATTTTTCAAAGCCGGCATCGGAAATCCCCAACAATAACGCCGCCGCCAATGCTAATATGAACCGGTGAGAAGCCTCGATGCTCGACGATAAGCACATTCACGCCTTTCCGCCGGACGACGGTGAGGCCGGCGAAAACACAGGCGATATCCAACGCGTGGCGCTGATCTCGTCATCGCCCTCGGCGCGGTCGGTCGTTCGCGTTGTAGTGATCGTGCTGCTGCTACTGGCCGTAAAAGATGTTCTCGCCCTCATCATAACCTCGCTCACCTATCTGCTATTTATGGTGATCCTGGCGATACTTTTTGCATATCTGATCAACCCGCTTGTCGATTTTATTCACCGGCCGTTCAAGGACGGTCGATTTGCGAATGCGATGCCGCGGTCGGCCGCGATCGCATTGAGCTTTCTAATCGTGATCGGCATTTTGGGCATTGCGATCGGCTCGCTCGCACCTGGGGTCGCCGACCAGGCAAAGGCGTTCGTCACCAACCTGCCGACATACACAGCTGACATCCAGTCGGGCATAACGGACATTAACCACCGGCTCGACCGGATGGGCGTTTCAGACAGCATTCAGACGACGATAAACGAGCGGATAAACGGCGCTCTCGACACGGCTGGGACCGCGGTGACCGGCGTTTTGACGACCACTGCCATATTCATGGTCACATATCTGCCATGGCTGGTGCTGATACCGATACTCGCCTTCTTTTTCCTGAAGGATGCATCTATGTTCCGGCTTGCTCTGCTGCGAATGTTTCCGGCCGGAGACTGGCGCATCCGCGCCGATTCGGTAATGGCAGATGTCAATATGACGCTCGCCGCCTACACGAGGGCCCAGTTGATCTCATGCGTGATGATCGGTGTCGTATGCACGATCGGGTTTTACATTCTGGGGAACAACTATGCGCTGCTGCTGGGCGTGTTGGCGGGTATCTTTGAATTCGTGCCGATCATCGGGCCTCTCGCGATCGCGATCATAGCGACGATAGTGGCGGGGTTTGAGTCGGGCATGCAGGCAATTCTGACGTCCCTCTTTCTCGGTGTGCTGAGGGTCGCGCAGGACTACGCAATTTACCCGCGGATCATTCGCGAAGGCGTGCACCTGCATCCACTGGCGGTCATTTTGTCTGTGCTGGCCGGTGAGCAGGTCGCGGGTATTCCGGGTGTCTTTATCGCCATCCCGATCGTGGCGCTCGCAACTGTGCTGTACAAACATATCCTCGAACACACCGACAGCCGCGGCATCATCACCGGCTTGATCGAGGCGGCCGAAACTAAAGAAGAGGTCGCGGGATAATGACGTCGCTTGGCTGGCTGATAGTCTTTTTCTTCGTTCTGCTGTTTCTCTGCCTGCTGGTTTATGTGCTGGTCGTGCGCGCGTATTACTGGGGCGGGAACGAGGGACCGCCTAAGCCAAAGTCGAAACGATTAGACGACGAAACCGATCGTCGTCCGCGATCCTAACGTCGATCTCCGCCACAAGACAGCGCATTTTTGGCCTCGCGGTTTCAAGACGAACTGCATCTTTTGCCGTCGTGATCAAGAGATTGGCACCGGCACTTCTCGCGGCCCTTTCTACGCTG
>DASXPW010000052.1:0-2126 GCA_036493385.1 Pyrinomonadaceae bacterium | reverse complement strand
CGACTCGACTCCATGCTCGGTAATGATGAGCATCTCGCCCGGCTCGATCTCTCGAATATATTTTGCGTCGATCAGATCGAATGCACACGTCTCCGAAGCGACGCACCAGGCGTCGTTGAGCTTGCCAAGAACAAGCGGTCTAAAGCCCCGCGGGTCGCGAACGGCAAAAAGGGCTTTCGGCGTAAGGAACAGCATCGAAAACGCGCCTTCGGTCTCTTTCAGCACGGCCTCGACCGCGCCCACCACGTCGCCGGCTTTTGAGCGGGCGATGCCATGTAGGATCGTCTCCGTATCGGAGGTTGATGAAAAGATCGCTCCTTCGCGTTCCAGTTCGCGTCGGCGCGCCTCAGCGAATGGAAGATTGCCATTATGGCAAACCGCGATGTCGCCGTGCTGGCAGGTGACGGCGAAGGGCTGGACCTCTTTAATAGTATTCCGGCCGGCAGTCGAATATCGTGTATGGCCGATCGCCGCGGAGCCCCTTAATTTTTTCAGGACTTCTTCGTTTAAAACGTCCGCAACCAAGCCCTGCGACCGAAACTGATGCAGGTCCGTTCCGTCACTCGATACGATGCCGCACGCCTCTTGACCGCGATGCTGAAGCGCGAACAGCCCGAGCTGCGTCATTGTCGACGCCTCCGCATGACCGAAGATGCCAAAAATACCGCATTCCTCGTGAAATTTGTCGAGCGTGAGGTCCATTGGAAAAAAAGAGGATAACGGGTCAAAAAATGTCGAGATATCTATTCTATCGCGACTGTCGAAAGTCCGCTACCTTTGATACTTTGATTTACTTTTCGACCGAAAGTTTGCGTTCTATTTCGCCCGCAAGATCGAGATCTGCGGCGGTATTTACGTTCGTAAAGAAATCCTCGGATCCGGACAGATGGGCAAACTCTACAGGTTCAATGATTTTGGGATTCAGTTCGCCGACAATCTCATGGAGCGGCGGCGGAACTCTCGGCTTATCAATAATTTGCTGCACCAGCAACGACGCCTTCTCGACGCTGTAACACGCACAGAGCGGCTGGAGCCGGCCGTCGGGCTGCTCGGGCACAACAGCACCATAGTCGTTGGAGACGTTTTCAGCCAGTAAACGGATCATCTCGCTCGACATAAAAGGATAGTCGCACGCCAGCACAAATATCCAAGGAGCTGTGGCATCCGCTAACGCCGAGTGCAGACCACCCAGCGGGCCGCGATCGGCAACGAGGTCGAAGATGAATCCTGCGTCGGCGAGAATCGCCTCGATAGCGAACTGGGCCTGATTTCCGGCGACAAATGTGATTCGGCTGTCCGGCAAGGCCTCGGTGACGGTTTGAAATGCTCTTTGCGCAAGTGTTTGGCCGCCAAGATCGACAGTAGCCTTGTCTCGACCCAGCCGACGCGATCGTCCGCCGATGAGAATGTATGTGTCAATATCGACCATGTTTCCGGGTGGAAACTGATTCAGCAAAAAACAGGGGGAAATTTAGTCGCGGATCTCACGGATGACGCCGATAAAGCGAAGAAAGGTTTTCTTATCCGTGTTATCCGCGTTCATCCGCGGCTAAACTCCTTTGCGTCTTCGTGTCTCAGCGGTGAAATCAATCAGCCGGCAGGATGCGGCCGCGGCACTCGCCGAGACCTATTCGGCGAAAACCTTCGCGTTCGCAGAAGCCTCGCATGATGATCTCGTCGCCGTCTTCTAAAAAACGTCGCTGCTCACCGCCTGGCAGATCGATCGGTTCTTTGCCTCGCCACGTGAGCTCAAGCATGCAGCCGCGTTCATCTTTTCCTTTCCCGCTAACGGTGCCTGTGGCCATCAGGTCGCCGGTCTGCAGGTTGCAGCCATTCGAAGCGTGATGGGTGAGCATCTGTCCGATCGTCCAATAGAGATCTTTCGTATTCGAACGCGACAATAGATGGGGCTCGATCTTCTTGTTCCGCATTTTTTCGGTCTGGATGTACACCTCGAGATTGATATCCAGGCCGCCGAACTTCTCATTGCGCTGGTCGCTCAGATACGGCAGCGGCTGCGGATCATCCGAATCGCGTTCGAATGCCTTTGTTCTAAACGGAGCCAGGGCCTCCATCGTGACAATATACGGCGAGATCGTCGTCGCAAAATTCTTCGCGAGAAACGG
>DASXPW010000051.1:0-6234 GCA_036493385.1 Pyrinomonadaceae bacterium | reverse complement strand
TCGCCGACGATCTCTTCGAGCAGGTCCTCTAGCGTGATGATCCCTTCAACGCCGCCGTGCTCATCGACAACAAATCCAAAATGGAACTTTTCGGTCTGCATTTGCCGAAGCACATCCTCGAGCTTGGCGGTGTCGACGACGTAATTTGGCTTGTGAATGACGCGCTCGATCTGAAAGTTTTTTGGTCGGAGCAGACTTGTCATCACGTCCTTGCTGTGAATGAAACCTACGATGTCATCAAGCGAATCGTGATAGACCGGCAGTCGCGAGTATCCATGACGTCTGAATTCCCGGACAAGATCGTTTAATAGACAAGTGTCGGGAATCGCGACGATAGCCGTTCGCGGCACCATCGCCTCTTTAACCGTCGTCTCCGAAAACTCAAAGACCTTGTTGATCAAGGTCCGTTCTTCTTTGTTCAAATGTCCGCTTTCCTCAGAAAGCTTCACAAGCTGCCGGATCTCATCCTCGGTGTAAACCGACGCGTGCTCAAGCGACGATTTGAGACCAAGGGCTCGTCCGATCGCGCCGCCGACGAAGTTGAAGACCCACAGAATGGGTGCGAAGACCTTTGCAAAAAACTCAAGCGGGCGTGCCGCAAAAACGGCATACGCCTCAGCGCGTTCCAGCGCAAACATCTTCGGGACCAGCTCACCCAGCACCACATGAAAAAATGTGATCGAAACAAAGGCAATGACTATTGCGGTTCCATGGGCTATCCAGCGCGCAGTTCCTTCTGAAGCGATCTGCAAAGCGAAGGGCGAGAGAAGGTCGGCGAGACGTTCTTCGCCGAGCCAACCCAAGGCAAGCGATGCGAGCGTGACGCCAAGCTGTACAGCGGAAATAAAAAGAGTTGGATTATCGCGCAGTCGCAGGGCCGCAGCCGCACCGCGGCTACCCCCGTCAGCCAGGTTTTGGAGTCGAGGTCTGCGCGAAGATACGAGCGCAAATTCCGACGCCACAAAAAACGCGTTCATCGCGACAATGAGAAAGATCACCAAGAGGTCGAAAAGAGCGGTGCCTACGCTTGGTAATTCTAAGACTTGCGTTTCCTGGAACAGGGCGAAAATGCTACTGGCAGGGTCGTCCATCAATTATATCGCCGATTTTCGGGGCCGTGGCGGGCATTCGAAAATGCGGCATTTTTACGATACAGAAGTATAGCATAATTACCGCCTTGCATTAGACCGCGTCAACGTAGAGAGCATCCAGCATATCCTGTATCACTGGCTGGCATGAGCCACAGCCGGTGCCGGCGTTGCAGGCCTCGCCGATCGCTCTGACCGTGGACTTTCCATGATTTAGGATCAGGTCCTCAATGGTTTCCTCAGTCACGGAAAAGCACGTACATATCAGAGCTATTTCTCCGGCAAATTCGTCGACCCTCCGTCGCCTGAGATCTGCAAATGCCGCTCGGAGGGCATCAATGCACGTCCTCAGACAATGCACGCGATCCGGCGGAAACCTATCGAGTTTCGCCTCAACGGATGCGGTCAATTCTGTAAGATCGAGACCGTGAAGCTGTTTCATGCCTTTGCCGCGGACCGCCTCCGCTAGAACGTCGGCCGCTGCGACCATAAAACCGCAGCCGTTCGTCTGAAACACTGCGTCGGATACGGAGCCGTCCTCTGCGGTGGAAACGATCTCGAATCTAACGTAGGTTCCGCATTCAACCGCCGCGGCTGAGCCATCAGCATTCGCCGCGTCCTCAACGCGGTCTCGACGCCCCTTCATTAAACGATCGCGTATTGTTCTCGGATAAAACGGCTCCATCTTTTATTCAAATAGCACGAATGAAACCAAAAATGAATTGATGTAAGATTTCTCTGTGCCTGCGATGTTTAGAATTTATATCGTCTTAATGGTTATCGGGCTTTTAATGCTCACTGCTTGCCAGCGAGCAGCGGCGCCCGTGTCGATATCGAGCAAGCCTGTCTCGGTGAATGGCGAGAGACAGCTTGACGAGCCTACAAAACCTCTCGAGGAAATGTCATGGACCGGCACGGACGGCAGCGAACAGCGGCTCGGTGACCTCCGCGACCGCGTCGTAATTCTGGATTTTTGGGCCACTTACTGCCCCCCATGCCGCGAAGAAATTCCTCATCTGAATTCGCTCCAGGCCAAGTACGGAGCGGACAAGCTTCAGATAGTCGGCCTAAACGTGGGCGGTGACGAAGATGCTCCCAAAATTCCTGCTTTTGTCAAAGAAATGAAGGTGGCCTATCCCGTCGCCTACCCCGAAGAACCTCTCGTTTCCTACATTTTTGGTAATGATGACTCGATCCCGCAGACCGTAGTTTTCGGTCGCCAAGGGCAGGTCGTTCTGAAGGTAACGGGCTTCGGTCCACAAATACGCACCGAACTCGACGCCGCTGTAGAGTCCGCTATGAGGCAATAGTAAATTCTTATGCCGCGCCTGCCCGCTAGAGCCGCGCTCCGGACAAAACAACAAGTTTCAGCTGGCGGTGTTGTGTTTCGCCGATTTCGCGCCAAGTTCCATGTAGCTCTTATCAGCGTGCCGCCCGAAATGCGTTGGCAACTGCCGAAAGGCATTGTTGACACAGGCGAGACACCCAAGGCGGCCGCGCTTCGCGAGGTCCGGGAGGAAACCGGCCTCACGGCCGAGATCATTGATCCTATTGAAACCATCGAATATTGGTACGTCTCGGGGCAAGGCGCAGCCAGAATTCGATATCACAAGTTTGTCCATTTCTTTCTGATGAAATATCTTTCAGGCAGCGTCGAGGACCATGACCACGAAGTTGAAGAAGCCCGATGGGTTGCTATCGACGAAGCTATCGGAATGCTAGCCTTTAAGAGCGAGCGTGTAGTCGTCGAAAAAGCCGCGAAGATCGCCTCGATACTCTAGTTCTATCTATGCGAGATATCCCAGTTGGAAACGGACAGCTTCTGGTCACATTCGATTCTCTTTATCAGATCCGCGATATATATTTTCCTCATGTCGGTCAAGAGAATCACACCGAGGGATTTCCGTTTCGGTTCGGTGTCTGGGTCGACGGTCAATTTAGCTGGATGTTTTCTGATTATTGGACGCGGTCATTGGCTTATCTTCCCGAAACGCTGGTTACGGACGTAACGCTAGAAAATGAGCAGTTAGGTCTCGTAGTTTCGTGTAATGACACCGTCGCCAGTCATGAGCACGTTTTTTTGCGCCGAATTCGTGTCAAAGATCTACGAAGCGCTGGAGCGCGCTCGATCCGCGTTTTCTTTCACCAGGATTTCAGGATCTATGAAAATAAGATCGGCGACACGGCTTTTTACGACCCGGAAAATAACGCGATCGTTCATTACAAGAAGCACCGCTACTTTCTCATCAACACACAGCCGCACTTTTCCGCGTTCGCGACCGGACGAAAGGCATTTCATGACCGCGAAGGTACATGGCGTGACGCCGAGGACGGCGACCTTTATGGCGGACCGATCACCGAGGGCTCGGTCGACTCGACAATTGCCGTTCATTTCGATCTGGACCCTGGAGCGGAATTTGGCTTTTATTACTGGATCGCCGCTGGAACGAGCCATAGCGAGGTGACGCGACTTAATGACCTTGTTCTCGACCGCCAACCCGAAGAGTTTCTTAACTATACTGGAAACTACTGGCGCGCGTGGGTCAATAAGAACGGGACCGACTTTGCCGCCCTACCCGAAGACATTGTCGAGTTGTACAAGCGTTCGCTTCTGATCATCAACACGCAAACCGACGATGACGGCGCGATATTGGCCGCAAACGACAGCGATGTGACGCATCGTGCGACCGACCATTATAGCTATCTCTGGACGCGCGATGGCGCATTTGTCGCGAGCGCGCTGGATATGGCCGGTTATTCCGAGATCACGCGTAACTTTTTCAACCTCTGCAAGAATATTGTCCATCGCGAGGGCTATTTTTTGCAGAAGTACAATCCCGACGGAACAGTCGCCTCGGGATGGCACGCCGCGTGGGACGTCCAAAACCAGCTTCCGTTGATACCGATCCAGGAAGATGAAACGGCCCTGGTCCTGTGGGCGCTTTGGCGACATTATTTGATTCATCGCGACATTGATTTTGCGCATCGACTGTACACGGACCTTGTAATACGCTGTGCCGACTTTATGGTCGAGTTTCGCGATGGGGACGGCCTTCCCAAACCGAGTTGGAATCTTTGGGAAAATGCACTTGGCGTACATACGTTTACGTGCACGACCGTGGTGGCGGGATTGAGAGCCGCCGCAAGATTTGCCGAGATATTTGCGGAGACTGAGCGGGCCCGTCAATATCGCGAGGTGGCCGATGGCATCGTGACTGCCATGGGAAAAACGCTTTATAGCGAGGATCTCGGCCGTTTCCTTCGCGGGCTTCGTTCAGAAAACGGTCAACTTTTGCTTGACACCACGCTCGACACATCTTTATTTGGATTATTTTATTTCGATTGTTTCGACGCCGAGGATGTCCGTGTGGCAAACACAATGAACGCCATTGAAACGCAATTGGCATCAGACGGCGGCGTCGCGCGGTTCGAGAATGACGATTACATGCGGGTCAACGGGGTCGGCGGTAACCCTTGGTTTATCTGCACGCTTTGGCTCGCCGAGTATCACATAGCGATCGCGAAAACGGTCGCCGACCTCGAGAAGCCACTCAAAATACTCAAATGGACGGCAAACGCGGCCCTGCCGTCGGGCGTACTGGCCGAACAGATCGACCCGGCGACGCGTGAGCCGCTCTCGGTGTCACCGCTAACGTGGTCGCATTCGACTTATGTCGCCGCCGTTCACAGCTACCTTAACAAGTTGAGACAATTGACCTAAGCGTTTCAACATCGGCAAAATCCTGCGATAGTATTAGATAAATGAGACGCGCAAAGATCCTCGCCACGCTCGGGCCGTCCTCCGACACCGAAGACGTTCTTGAATTGATGATCGCTTCCGGCCTTAACGCTGTCAGGATCAATATGTCGCACGGCACACGCGAGGAGCATGCTGAAAGCATCCGCGCGGCTCGGACTGCGGCGGCAAAACTCAACTCCCCGCTATCGGTCCTTGTCGATCTGTCCGGACCGAAGATAAGGACAAGCACCTTAAAGGACGGGAAACCGGTCGAGCTCAAGCCGGGCGAACCGTTTACAATTACCACCCGCGACGTAGTCGGCGACGACAAACAGGTGTCGACGAACTTTTCGCATCTTCCTGATGTGGTCGATCCGGGAACGCGGATCCTGGTCGACGACGGAGCGATCGAGCTGCTTGTCGAATCGGAAACCGAAACGGATGTCAATTGCCGCGTTGTTGTCGGTGGTATGCTCGACGAACGCAAGGGTATCAATCTGCCCAACACGCCGCTTCCGATCCCGTCAATGACGGAGAAGGACGAGGCCGACCTCGAATGGGCGATCGGGCAAAACGTCGATTACATTGCTCTGTCCTTTGTCCGGACGGCGGAGGATTGTCGCCAGGCCAGGGAACGAATAAAAGAGCTGAACAAACGAGAGGTCGGCCGCGCGCTCTTGGTCGCAAAGATAGAAAAGGCTGAGGCCATTTTGAACCTCGACGCCATCATCGCGGAGACAGACGGTCTGATGGTGGCCCGCGGCGATCTCGGCGTTGAGACGAGCGTCGAGCTCGTGCCCGTTTATCAGAAGCTGATAATTGAAAAGGCGATCGCCAGCGACCGATTTGTGATCACGGCCACGCAGATGCTGCAATCGATGATCGAGAATCCCTATCCGACACGGGCTGAGGCGTCGGACGTGGCAAACGCGGTATGGGATGGGACCGACGCGGTAATGCTTTCGGCGGAGACTGCTTCGGGAAAGCACACGGTCGAGGCGGTCAGGACGATGGCCAGGATCATCGATTCGGCCGAGACCCTGAAGCCCGCCCAGTTGCGGCGTCCCATAAAGTTTTCGCAGGAGCCGTCAGGACGCACAAGCCAGGCCCTCTGCAAAGCCGCCGCTTATGCGGCCAAAGAGCGAATGACCGAGAAGGTTGCCGTATTCACTGATTCCGGCCTGATGGCCCGCCGCCTCTCAAGCGTCCGGTCGGGTCTCCAGTCGTTCGGATTGACTACGTCACCCGATGCATGCAATCAACTAGCGTTGATCTGGGGTGTGCATCCGTTCGTTCACGAGCGTCCGGGAGCGACTAACGAAATGATGATGATCGGCGAAAAGACGCTGGTCGACAAAGGCGTCGTCGAGCCGGGCGAGACGATCATAATGATGGCCGGACGGCTGT
>DASXPW010000050.1:0-2358 GCA_036493385.1 Pyrinomonadaceae bacterium | reverse complement strand
CAGCGACGTGCGGTTGTAGGCAAAGCCCTGGGCCATTCGGCGTCCGCTGCCAAATTTAGTGCCGCTGACAAGGGCTTGTACCTCCACAAGTATCGGCCGCGTACCTTCCATGCAAACGGTGACAACAGAGCCGGTCGCGTTCTCAGGGCGTTCCTGCAAAAACAGCTCGGATGGATTGCCGACAGCGACCAGGCCGCTGTTTGTCATTTCAAAGACGCCGATCTCGTTTGCGGCGCCAAAGCGGTTTTTTGTCGCTCGGATGATGCGATGATTATGGTGGCGATCGCCTTCAAAATATATGACCGTGTCGACAATGTGCTCGAGGGTTTTCGGGCCGGCGATCGAGCCTTCTTTCGTAACATGGCCCGTAAGAAAAACCGGTGTCCCTGTCGCCTTGGCGAACATCATCAATTGCGAAGCAACCTCGCGGACCTGCGAAACGCTGCCGGGCGCGGACTCGATCTTTTCACTGAAAACCGTCTGGATCGAATCGACGATCACGAGATCGGGCCGCAGGTTGTCAGTCTCGGCAACGATGGCCTGCAGATTCGTCTCGCAAAGCAGGAATAAATTTTCGGCCTCGACGCCGAGGCGCTCTCCGCGCATCTTGATCTGCCGCTCGGACTCCTCGCCAGAGACGTAGAGGACTTTTGCGCCTGCCGCTGCAAGCTTGTCCGCGGCCTGAATGACGATAGTGGATTTGCCGATACCGGGTGCGCCGCCGATGAGGACCAGCGAGCCGGCGACGATGCCCCCGCCAAGAACCCGGTCAAGCTCGTCGATGCCGGATGAGATGCGGGCGTCGTCCTGTGATTCGATAGTTTTGTAGGGAACGGGCGCCGTCGAGCGAAAATGAGCGACGACACTGCCAGACGTTTGTGGCGACGGGCGAAAACGCTCTTCGACAAGGCTGTTCCATTCACCACAATCCGGGCACTGGCCGAGCCATTTGCGCGCCTGATTGCCGCAATTTTGGCAGACGAATATTGTTGCCGGTTGTTTGGCCATTGGTGGAAATAACTAGGATACCCCAGAAATATGTGCGACCGCGAATCTGGCTTGTGAATGAAAAATTTTTCTAAAATATCGCATTGATTCGTCCTTTCAATCTTTACATTTCTTTACGTTCCGAAATGGTTTCGTGATAAAATCCTCCCGATGAAATACGATCTCCTCATAATCAGGATCGGATTCGTTTTGCTGCTCGCATTGGGCGGATATGAGCTCAATCCGCTCAACAAATTTAACTTGTTTCAGGGTTATCTCGCGGGCGACGCGGAAACAAAACGGCTGTTCTCCGCCGGTTTCGGCGCTCTCGTCGCGCTGATGATCATCGGTTTTGAAGTGCGCGCCCGCGAGGCCTCACTGAAGACCTTGATCGGTGCCGCAGTTGGCTCCATTCTCGGTATCATCGGAGCTTACCTGATCGGCATGCTGATCAGCGCTCAGGACATAAATACCGTTCCCGGCGAGCTAAAGACGTTTCTTACTATCGCATTGGCGTTCCTTATGGGTTATGTCGGGCTGATGGTCGGCGCGGCGAAAGGTGAATACCTCGACCTTTCAGCCTTAGGCGGTATTTTTAGCGACAAGACGATTAAACGCGATTATAAGATCCTCGATACTTCCGTCATCATTGACGGCCGCATTGCGGATGTTGCGGAGACGGGCTTTTTGGGCGGCTCGCTCATCATCCCGAATTTTATTCTGGCTGAGCTGCAACAGGTTGCGGACTCGGCTGATTCGTCAAAGCGTCAGCGCGGCCGGCGCGGGCTCGATATGCTCCAGCGCCTCAGGAACAACAGCAAGCTTGACGTGCAGATCGTGGAAACGGATTTTCCGGCGGTCAAAGAGGTCGACCTGAAACTGATCGAGCTTGGAAAGCAACTTGAGGCCGTGATCGTGACAAACGATTTCAACCTCAACAAGGTCTCGCAGCTTCGCGGTGTCTCCGTCCTGAACATCAACGAGCTTGCCAATGCGCTGAAGCCGGTTGTCCTGCCCGGCGAGGCAATGCGTGTCTTTATCCTGAAGGAAGGCAAGGAATACAACCAGGGCGTCGCCTATCTCGATGACGGGACAATGGTCGTGGTCGATAACGCACGGCGGCTGATCGGAAAAACGACGGACATTGCCGTGACGAGCGTGCTCCAGACGACGGCCGGAAAGATGATCTTTGGCAGGTTATGGGAAGAAAAGCATGATGAGAACAGCGAGAGCTCGCTCTCGATTCATGATTCGCGTTCGATGGGTTTCCGCAAGGGAACCCGTGACCTCAGACAGGCGACCATCATTGAGGAAATAGATTAACCGCCCCTCAATGAATACGACCGCGATCATCGTCGCCGCCGGGTCCGG
>DASXPW010000049.1:0-5518 GCA_036493385.1 Pyrinomonadaceae bacterium | reverse complement strand
GGGCCGACATCACCCAAGGTGAGAGTTTTCGAGTCGGCGGCGGGGCGGATCTGACCTCTGAGCGAGATGAGTAGAAAAGCGCCGCAGCGACGATCGCCATATCTCGTTCGGCGGGCGACTGGCTGGTGGTCGCATCGTCCCCCCGGGCCTCGCGCCTCTCAAAAAAGCGAGATATAAAACCTGTATCCAGCCGGCCCGCAACGAACTCCTCATCGCGCATTACATCGCGAAAGAACCCAAGCGTAGTTTTTAACCCTCCGATCTCATACTCGGCGAGCGCTCGCCGCATTCGGTCGATCGCCTCGGATCGCGTGCGGCCATGGACGGCAAATTTCGAGATCATCGGGTCGTAATAGATCGAAACTTCGGAGCCCTCATAAACGCCTCCGTCATCACGGACGCCCGGGCCATGGGGCGCACGCAGGCGAGAGATCCGCCCCGGCGACGGCATAAAGTTCGCGTCTGGGTCCTCCGCATAAATACGGCATTCGATCGCATGACCTCGAAGCTCGACGTCATCTTGTGTGAAAGAAAGACGGCTGCCGGCGGCGACGTTGATCTGTTCGCGAACAAGATCGATGCCGGTAACCAATTCGGTCACCGGATGCTCGACCTGCAGCCGCGTGTTCATTTCGAGAAAGTAAAACGATCGGTCGATATCGGAAACAAGAAATTCGATCGTGCCAGCGCCGACGTAATTTACGGCCCGGGCGATCTTGACGGCGCATTCGCCCATTCCTGCTCGCAAGTCAGCGGAGTTGAGCGGCGACGGCGCTTCTTCGATCACTTTTTGGTGCCGCCGCTGGATCGAGCATTCCCGTTCGCCAAGATGAACATGATTTCCATGCGTATCGGAAAAAACCTGGATTTCGATATGCCGCGGCCGAACAACTGCCTTTTCGATATAAATGGCATCATCGCCGAAACTGGCCAATGCCTCTGATTGTGCCGTCTCGAGAGCGGAACGCATCTCGCTTTCATCAGTTACGAGCCGCATTCCCTTGCCGCCGCCGCCCGCCGAGGCTTTGAGCATGACGGGATAACCCATCTCGGCTGCTACGACGCGAGCGTCGTCGAAAGACTTTAGCGGCTCCGTCGTTCCGGGCACGACCGGAACGCCGGCATCAATGGCGACCTTTCGCGCCGAGATCTTACCGCCCATTGCTTCCATGACATCGGCCGGCGGTCCGATGAATGTGACGCCCGCAGCCTCGACCTCGCGAACAAATTGAGCATTTTCTGATAGGAATCCGTATCCGGGATGTATCGCCTCGGCGTCGCTCTGTTTTGCCGCCGCGATGATCTTTTCGCCACGCAGATAGCTCTCGGCCGATGGCGGCGGTCCAATGTGATACGCCTCGTCCGCCATCCGCACATGCAGTGCGTCGCGATCGGCGTCTGAATAAACCACAACGGTCGCGATCCCCATTTCGCGGCACGCGCGAATGACGCGACAGGCGATCTCGCCTCGATTTGCGATAAGGATCTTCTTGAACATCACACGTTTTTTGCCGCGGATCTCGCTGACAGGCGCGGATCAAAATTCGATTATTGTCCGCGTTTATCTGCGAGATCCGCGGCGAGTTTCACTCCAATGTCGAGTCACCCTGATTCTTAGGATTAAATCGCACGTTCACCCTTTGGCCCGGAGCATATTTGAGCCGATCTCCGCGCTGGCTATCGTCAAGGCGTTCAGACGATTCGAAATCGACGCCGTTGAGCGTGTAAAGATAGAAGACGATCTCATCGCCCGCGCGTAGTTCATTCTCGAGAATGACGCCCTCGGTTATCCGTCCGTGACGGCGCAAATGTGCGCGGCGTTCGGCATCGGTCGGTGGCTTTTTTCTACGTAGTTTATCAAGAATGGCCATGCATATATTGACAGTGAGCCGGATTCAAATATGACGCGATAAGGTCATTTCGCCAACTCGGACGGCTGCGGCGGTCGAACGAATTGCCTAACACGTTCACGGGACGCACCAAAACATTTGTAGTTCTTTCGCGCGGCAGTGAGACTGAGCTCGTAGTTGGGACCGCCCCAAACCTCATCAGCGTGCGGATCGTCCTGTCCGTCATCGTGCCAAAAGCAAACAGGGCAAATCTCATCACCGCCTTGTTCTTCAAGCGTCAACTTGTGGCAGCAAGGGCATTCAAATTTCACTAATCGTTCAATCGACATCGAGCGGCTCTTTATTAAAATTTTTTCGCAATCTATTTATTGTCGAAAGGACCTTTGGCCATTTAATGATACGACATTCGAGCGGCCGTTTGCCGGGAATATCGAGCATGATCAGCCCGATCAGGATCGTCAGAATACCTTGACCCGGAATTCCCGGCAGCGAGAGCACGACGCCGATCGCGATCAAAAACAAACCGAGAATATTCTTGCCGATGGTGGCTCCCCATCGGACGAGCCACGAGCTATTTGGCAAAAAATCCTTTTGGTAATGCGAGCTAAAATAATTGCGCGGCGTTTTGACCGCAACGATAGTCAGTGCGGCAAAGCTGATCGCCACCGACAGCAGAAAGATTCCGGCGGCTATTGCGATGCTGGTCCAGGTGAGCGATTCCCAATAGTCGGTAAGCCATTTGATCATTCCCTCAAGCCCGCTCGATCTTTTGAAATTCGCGCCAGATGTAATACATGCGGTGGATGAGTGTCCAGATGGACCCGATGGCCAGCACCCACAGGACCTGAGGCATTCGGTTGGCGAAGAAATTCTGAGAGGTCCAGTCCCAGGTCGAGAGCGCTCCGATGATCAGCAGAACGACTCGTTCGGGGCGCTGCACAAAACCGACATTGGCTTTTACGCCGAGGCCCTCGCTGCGGGCGGTCGTATAGCTGACCATGACGGACATCATCATGCCGACGCCGGCTAGAAACACATTTAATATGGAGTGTTGGACTGAATTACCGGCATAGAACATCATTATCCCGACGAAGGCAAACATGTCTGACAGCCGGTCGAGCGACGAGTCAAGAAACCCGCCAAATTTTGTGACGTTGCCGGTCTCCCTCGCAACATTGCCGTCGAGCATGTCGAAGAGATTTGCAATGATCAGCACGACGCCGGCCCAGAAGAATTTACCGAGCCCGAAAAGCACCCCGCATAACGCGTTGATGCAGACGCCGATCGTAGTGAGAATATTTGGATGGACTCCGGCCGACGCCAGAGCGCGGACCATCGCGTTGATGATGCGCATTGCTCCGCGGCCGATGCTCGCTCCTAACATGTATCAATTAACAATTGACAATGGACAATGGACAGTTGAAACAAGAACACTGTCCACTATCCATTTTCAATTGTCCACTTAGTTGTTCTCCTGTTCGTGTATAGTGGTTAGCCGGCTGATCTCGAAATTTCGGACGCCCGTTGGCGTTTTTACCTTCACGGTATCGCCCTCTTGCTTGCCCATCAGCGCCTGGCCGATCGGAGATACGGTCGAGATCTTTCCGTCTTCGGGCGCGCTTTCCTCAGAGGTAACAAGCTGGTACGTCACTTTCTCATCCTTGTCGAGATCGTATAGAGCGACGGTCGAGCCGTAGGCTATCCTGTCGGTCGGAATCTTTGAGATATCAATTGATTGGACCTCGCTAAGGCGGTCCTGGATCTGCCTCATGCGCGCCTGTACCATCGACTGGCGCTCCATAGCTGCTTTATATTCGGCATTCTCACGCAGATCGCCAAATTCACGCGCCTTTTGAATTTCCTTTGGGAGCTTAAAGTGAAGCTCGTCCTCGAGCGTGGCAAGCTCTTCAAGAAGTTTTGCTTTTACGTCTTCCATATGTCTACCTTGCGCATTTCAGGCGATCGAAGTTAGTACCTAAATTTCAACATCAAAGCTTTGTTTCTTTCGGCGCTGCGAAGGAAATACCGATATCGCGGGCAGTCCGTACAAGTTGACCGTCGATCGGTACGGTCTTGATATTCGCGCATGCTTGTGACAGCGGGACCGTGACGATCTCGCCAGCCTGAAGCGCGACCATCTTGCCGGCCTGGCCATTTGCGAGCGCGCGGACGGCACAGGCTCCGAAATTTGTGCCGAGCATTCGATCGAAAGCGTTCGGGCTCCCGCCGCGCTGAAGATGCCCAAGCACGACGCAGCGCGCCTCTTTGCCGGTCAGCTCCTCGGCCCGGTGACTGACGTAGCTGCCCATACCGCCCAGGCGGATTCCCTCTTTATCGAGATATAGCTGGCTTTTGCCGACCTCGACCGCTCCTTCGGCGACCACGATGTTAGTAAATTTCGAACCGCTCTTTTCGCGTTCGGCTACCTTCTTAACAAGCGAATCGAAAGAGAACGGGATCTCCGGAATCAATATGATGTCGGCGCTTCCCGCAAGTCCCGCGTGCAGCGCGATCCAGCCCGTATGCCGGCCCATAACTTCCAGGATCATCACTCGGTCGTGCGACGCGGCCGTTGTGTGCAGGCGGTCGAGCGCCTCGGTCGCGATATCGATCGCGGTCATGAAACCGAATGTCAGCTCAGTCGCGGCAAGGTCATTGTCGATCGTCTTTGGAACGCCGATGACCGGAAATCCGCGTTTATGAAACTGCTCGGCGATCGCGAGCGTTCCTTCGCCGCCGAGAACGATCAGCGCCTCGATCTCGAGAATATCGAGATTTGCAAGAGCTTCGCCGATCGGCATTTCCGGAAAGATCGTCTTTCCGTCGACGATCTTTACGAAACTGCCCTTATTTCGCGTTCCAAGGATGGTGCCGCCGCGTGGAAGTATGCCGCTCACGGCTTTCGTCGTGAGTTTCATGACATGCGGATCCCCAAGGATCCCCTCGAAGCTGTCCTCGATGCCGAGGCACTTCATCCCGAACTCTCCGATTGCGGTCCGGACGACCGCTCGGATCACAGCGTTTAGTCCCGGGGCGTCGCCGCCGCCCGTCAATATTCCGATCTGCCTGTACATCTAAATCCGCGCCACGCGTCTGCTTGCATCGCGGTCGATCCTAAACTTTGAAAAGCCCGCAGTATATACGGGCTTAACGGTCGGAAAAGCGTGACCAAGCTTCGCGTCGAGTAATAAACCTAATATAACACGCGGCTCACCGAGCGGTGCGGCTGTAGGCGACAGTCTCACGCGCCCGCTCGGCCTGCGGCACTACCGCGACCGCCTTCGTCAATTGCGGATCGTTTTCGAGAATGACCCGGACCCCTGCTTCGTTTGAATAGGTCGCCGTTGCAAGCTCTTCGCGGATCCGCATTTTCGCATAGTCAGCCTGGCTGTCGATATTCGCGGCGGTCAGGCCGTCTGCCTTGTCCGCGGCGGCATAATTACGAAACGCTTCGAACATCTTGTCTGTGACGTTTATATCGTTCGGCGCCGCGGTCGTTGAGAAGTTTTGCTTGTCCACCTTTGCGTTCTCAAAGCTCGCTATCTTTCCGGCGACAAGTTGGCGAACAAAATAAAATGTAGCTTCGTTCAGCCGACCGATCAGCGGTGTGAATTTTTGCGGCTCGATCTTAACGTCAGGTTCGATTCCTCGCCCGCCGTACAGAGTCC
>DASXPW010000048.1:0-4118 GCA_036493385.1 Pyrinomonadaceae bacterium | reverse complement strand
TCAGCAGCAGTTTCAATACATCCAATACGCAGTTGCCAATAAATCGCTCGGATTTACCTTTCAGGTCCATCCGATGATCCAGCAGTTCATCAACTATTATCAGGGTCGCGGCCACTCGACGATGGAAGTCGGACTTTATCGTTCGGGAATGTTTATGAGCATGGCCCGACGCGTCTTTCGATCGGAGGGCGTGCCTGAAAACATGGCCTGGCTCGGACAGGTCGAGAGTACCTGGAAACCGACGGCCCTTTCGTGGGCCGCAGCCTCGGGCCTGTGGCAGTTTATTCCGGGAACAGGCTCGCGGTTTGGTCTGCAGCGAACGGCATACGTTGACGAGCGAAACAGCTTTGACGAAGCGACCCACGCGTCGGCGAAATATCTGAAGTTTCTCTACGACCGCTACGGCTCCTGGGAACTAGCAATGGCCGCATATAACTCGGGCGAAGGCAATGTCGACCGCGCGGTCAAACGTGCGGGCGTAGCCAACTTTTGGGTAGCTTATCCATACCTGCCGCAGGAAACGCGGAATTATGTTCCAAACATCCTCGCAACGATCCTGATCGCAAACAGCCCACAGCAGTATGGGTTTGGCCATATCCGGCCGGCGGCTCCGCTTCAGTACGACCGTGTGCGCGTGCCGTCATCGACGAATCTGAGCATCGTTGCCCAGGCCTCGGATACGACGGTGCAGTATCTGAGATATCTCAACCCACAGCTTCGCAGTAACACGACCCCGCCCGAAGCGTACGTCGTAAACGTGCCACCGGGCAAGGCAAATGAAGTCGTCGCTATCTTTAAGCGCGGTCCGGCGTCGAAGATCAACAATTCTAATCTGGCCACGACACAAACGGGCGAGACATGGCAAACGATCTCGAATCGCACGGGCATCGGTGTTTCCGACCTGATGGCGGCAAACCCTGGAATGGCCTCGCCAAAAGGCAAGGTACTTGTACCGATGATCGGAAACCGAGTTGCTACGACAGCGTACACGCGGCCTTCGTCGCCAATCGCGGCGGTAGTCGGGAGCGGCGTTAAGGTCGTCAAGGCACAGGCCGGCGACACCGTGGCCAAACTCGCGAGCCGAAATAACGCCGATCCGACCGAAGTTGCTAAATTCAACGGCCTACTGCCTAACTCGGTCCTCGGCGCGGGACGTGAGATCAAGATACCGAATAAATAGGCGTTCGAGACAGATCGATTAACTGGCCGGCTTCTTTTGAAACCGGCCTTTTTTGTGCGCGGATATATCAGAACGGCACGCTACTTGCGGTAGATCGTGTTGTTGTAACGAAGGACGACGTTTATGGACGAGCAGGCGAACAGAAAAACGGCGTCGGGAAATAAGTCTGGAAGAAGCGGTAAGGACCGATCGGAGGGGCGCGATCGTCCATCAAACTACGACGTGCCGATCCCGCGGCCCACGATCGATCTAGGATTTCGCGGCATACGGCGAAAGCGGGCTGAGTACGATAGTCAAACAAGTCGGCGGCGGGACAATTAGTCGTTTCGGTCAACCGGAAACTTGACAGCCTACCTAATTGTAACTATACTTGTTACAGATTATGGCGGCGAATAGCCAATTCTCAATGGCGGTGCACATCATGACAATGCTGGCGACGGCGGAGGGCGAGAATGTGAAATCCGAATGTCTGGCGGGCAGCGTTAATACGAACGCGGTCGTCATCAGGCGGATACTTAGCCAGCTTTCACATGCCGACCTTGTTGTATCGCAGACCGGAGCATTTGGAGGTACGCAATTGGCTCGAAGGCCAAAGGAAATTCGGCTGGACGATATTTACCATGCGGTGTCCTGCGGTGAGGTATTTGCGCTGCATCCGAAGGGCGCAAATCAGGATTGCCCCGTGGGACGAAGTGTCGAGGCAGTGCTCTGTAATTTACAGAAAGAGATCGACCGGACCGTGGGCGAAAAGCTTTCGCAGTACACGCTCGGAGACGTACTTGAGATGATCGGTTACGCAAGGGCGGCAGCTTAAAATTTTTTATTTGTATTTGTATCAAAGATTGTTACAGACAAATCGCAAGGAGGGAATATTTATGACGGCAGTTCTAATAAATTGGCTACCAAGGTTGGTGGAAATGTTTAAGCTCACGATCCGGTTTCTCGGTCTGTGATCCGGCGAAGGGAGGGAAGAAATGCTTCAGCAATATTTAGATCGTTCAATGAGTTTTACAGAATATATAGGCTTGATCGACCGGCTGCTCGCCGAACGCAAAACGACGGGTCCGAACCAGTCGGGGGCCATGTTCAACTACGGCAAGATCAATCGGCAGAGAATGGCGCGCATCGGCAAGACGCTTGAGATCGAGACGGAGATCGTTGACAAGATCGCATCGGCCGATGCATCGATGACCTGGCTGATCATTACCGAAGGTTGGTGCGGCGATGCGGCGCAGAACATTCCCGTCATAGAAAAATTAGCCGAGGCAAACCACCGAATTGAGACTCGATACATCTTACGTGACGCGAATCCGGAGCTGATGGACCAGTTTTTGACCGAAGGCTCGCGGTCAATACCAAAGCTGATCGCGATCGACAACGCGACCGCCGAAGTGCTCGGGACTTGGGGCCCGAGGCCCGAAGCGGCGCAGGGACATTTCCGCGAAATGAAAGCTGCGGGGATCGAGACTGGACTGATCCACGAAAATCTGCGGCGTTGGTATTTGTCTGATCGTGGCCGGTCGATACAGTTTGAACTGGCGGAGTTGGTGTCCGAATGGTCGCGACGAATTTTAGCCAAAGCTGCTTAAGTGTATGTCCGCGCGATGAAACGCGGAGCTAAATTCAAGATCTATTCGAAAAGGGGCAGGTCATTATGCATAAATTGGCACTAATTGTGCTTTCACTAGTTGTTTTTCTTTCCGCGTGCGAGGATCCTTCGGCCAATAAGCCAAAAGCGAAAACTGCGGAGCCCGCAAACGTAACATCGAACTCACAAGTTTTGACGGCGGCCGCAATTGCGCTGCCGATCACTCCTGATAATTCCAAGATCGAGTGGACCGGCTCGAAAGTCACGGGCAGCCACGACGGCGGATTTACAAAATTCGGCGGCATGATCGATCTGGTCAACGATAAGCCGACCGAGAGCGGTGTTTCGATAGATATCGAGACGGACTCGGTCTATGCAAATGTGGACCAGTTGACGCAGCATCTGAAAACGCCCGACTTTTTCGATGTCGAGAAATATCCAAAGGCGACGTTTATTTCGTCCAAGATCGTTCCTGATGCGTCGGCGGGTGCCGACGGTTACACGGTGACAGGCGATTTTGATCTGCATGGCGTTAAAAAGGCGATCACGTTTCCTGCGACGATAACCGTTGGGCCCGACAACGTGACGGTCAAGTCTGAATTTTCGATCAATCGAAAGGATTTCGGCATCGTTTACGCGGGCAAGGCCGATGACCTTGTTCGCGACGGCGTCGTCATCAGACTCGACCTGAAGGCACAAAAAAGGAAATAATATTCTTTCACGATGAAGGAATATCGGATCGATAAGTTTGGCGTTGACACTCTGTCGCTGGTCGATGTCGAAGCGCCGGTGGCTAAGGCCGGTGAGGTACTGGTGCGATTGCGCGCGACCTCGATCAACTATCGCGACATGATGATGATCGAGGGCGGATATAATCCGCGAATGAAACTTCCTCGTGTGCCGTTTTCGGATGGCGCGGGCGAGGTGGTCGAGGTCGGTGCGAGCGTGACGAGATGGAAACCGGGCGATCGAGTGTGCCCGACCTTTTTTCAAGGCTGGATCGACGGCGAGATCGACTTCGCAAAGTCGAAGACAAATCTCGGCGGCGACCTCGACGGCTGTCTGCGTGAGTTTGGCGCGTTCCGCGAGGAAGGCCTTGTTCGGATTCCCGAAAATCTTTCATTCGAGGAGGCCGCAACGCTTCCGTGTGCAGCCGTTACTGTCTGGAATGCTCTAATGGCTTCGGGCGGACTCAAGTCGGGCGACACGGTCCTGCTTCAGGGAACAGGCGGCGTTTCTATCTTTGCATTGCAGCTTGCAAAGCTCGCCGGAGCGCGTGTTTTCATTACGTCGAGTTCCGATGAAAAGCTCGAGCGTGCACGCGCACTAGGCGCCGACGAAACGCTAAAT